>JAUVKG010000290.1 GCA_030596365.1 Chlamydiota bacterium
TTGAGACAATTAATCGGTTATAATAAATATTACCGTAAAGTGTGGCAAAAGTTGAAGAAGGGATATAGCTCCGCATATTTTCATCGGAGCCAAAGCTTGCCGACAGTTCTTTTTTCTCCAGCAGGCCGATAATAGTAAATGGAACACCTTCAATGAGCAAAGTTTTCCCGACTGCTTCATTGAGGTCGTAGAATTTTTCAGCGACATCACAGCCCATAAAAATGACTCTTCTTTTTTCAGAGATATCTCTTGGATTAAGAAATCTTCCATTTGGTTTTGGAATTAAATATCTTGATGAACCATAACCGGAATCTACCCCTGTCATTTCAATATCGGCTTCTTTTTTTCCCGCGACAGCATTTTTCCCCCAACTATTATAAACCCCACCAACGTATTTTAAATCGGGTATAGTGGCTTTCAGCAAATCAACGTCATCCTTATCAAAAACAATTCTGCGTCTGCCTGACAAACCTCTATAAGGAATGCTGGTACGCCTGCCTCTTATCATAATAATATTATCACCAATTCTTTCAATTGTGTCACCGAGCCGGTCTTTCATTCCCTGGCCAAAGGCGAGAAGGACAAGAATAGAGCATGTTCCCCAGGCGATAGCGAGAGCGGTCAGATTGAAGCGTTTTCTATGAACGTGAAATTCAGAAAAAGCGAGTTTAAAATAGTAATTTTTTTTCATTTTATTTATTTTAATTAGCCACTAAGACACCAAGGCACTAAGAATTCAATATTTTTTTTTATGGCCCTAACCCTGATGGAGCAAGACTCCACAGGGCGAAGTGGACACAATGGACATTAATCCATCAATCCATCAATCCAAGTTCGCGCAGCAGGAGCTACGCGCAACGTTCCATTACTCCAATTAGGACGCTGGGGAACCCAGCATACGCGGGTCGCGGCAGCATCCCTCCATTAATCCATTAATCCAATAACACACGCTAAAGCGTGGACTCCAACAATCCATTATTCCAATATTCCATTATTCCAAAGTATTTCGTCCCGATCAATCGGGACGTGCAGTAAATGAATTTTCTCACACGAGAAAATTCTTCATTCCTGCACTCCACATTACTACTGCCATCTCAATGATTCTACGGGATCGAGTCGTGAAGCTCTTCTTGCGGGGAAAAATCCCGCGAGAAAAGCTGAAATACCAAGTACAAGAGTTGTAACAAGCGCCACATAAATTGTCACTTCCGGTTTACCCATACCTTTAACTTCCAACATTCTCAGGCCAGTACAAACAGCTTTACTGATTAAAAAGCCAAAAATACCACCTGCGAACGTGAACATAAAGCTTTCGAAAACGAATTGAAACATAATTGTATGCCGTTTAATTCCGAGCGCCATTTTAATACCTATTTCTTTTGTACGCTCCTCAACAATGACATTCATAATGTTCGCTACACCAATAGCCGCAACGGTCATAGTAAAGATACCTACAACGCCCATAAAGATTTGGATACCCAGAGTAAAGTCACCGATAAATTCGTCTGAATCGGTCATATCCCATACACCGACAGCATTTTTATCCTCAGGGTCAAAAGATTTCAGACGAGCGAAGAAGTGAATAATAGAAGAAAGTATCTGTTTATTTTCTTTCAAATTAGATGGTCGGTAAACGATATTTTCTATATAATTGCGATTAAACATTGACATGAAAGTAGATATAGGAATAAAAATTGTATCTTCATTCATTTCTCTGAAAAAAGATGCTTCGTATTTAGGTCTTAGAACTCCAACAACAAGAAAAGGAGAATTTGCGACATGAATATATTCACCTATTGGATTTGTTTTTCCAAAGAGTTCATCTTTAACTTTGTTGCCAATTAAAGCCACACGTCTTTTCCGGGCAACATCTGTTCTGTTAATTCCTCTGCCACCGTTATCGGCGTGAATATTTCTAAGTTCGGCCCATTCAGGTTCGACGCCGGTAACACTAAAAGCCACTTCTTTGTCTTTATATTTAACTTCCCGCGAGCCAAGGTCAACTTGCCCGCCTGCTTTGCTGACAAAAGAAAAATCTCTTAATACATCAACGTCTTCGAGAGTAAAACGGATCCTTCTGTATTTATTCATTCCCTTAAAGGATTTTGATGTCCTGCCGGGCCACAATGAGACAACATTTTGTCCGAACGCCTGCATCTGCTTTAGCATTTGGTTTTTGTTTGCCTCACCGATGGCAAGCATAAGCATAATGGCAGTTGTTCCCCAAGTCAAACCGAAGAGAGTAAGAAACGCTCTCAACTTTTGATGTAGGAGGTCATTCAGGAACTGAATTATGAGAAGGTTGAGGTGCAAGGGAGGAAGAATGGATTATTGGATTATTGGATTATACCACCCCGGCCTATCGGCCACCCCTCCTCAACAAGGAGGGGATTTTAGTGGATTATTGGATCAGGGTTTTTCTTTCAGTCGTTCAACTATCAGATCATTTTCATTTAAGCCGTTTTTGATTTCAGTAATCATACCGTCACTCAATCCAGTAGTAACAGAAACGATTTCCGTTTCTTCAGAATCTTTATTTTTGGTAATTTCAACGTAAGAAACATTGTTGCTATAAAAAATTAGACGTTCGGGAATGGTGAGTACATTGTTAGTTTTCGCGATAACAACTCTGGCTGTAGCTGAATAACCTGCACGCAGTTGAATTACATTTGTATTGCAAAGTTTTATTTCGATATCGAATAAAGTAGAATTAGCTTCACGTTTTGCTTTTGGAGATATTTGTTCCACTATGCCAATGATTTCGTCATCAGGCAAAGCACCCACAATTATGCGCGCGGAAATGCCTTCTTTCAGTTTACCTACATCGATTTCATCAACAGTTCCTTCGAAAATCAGTTCTTTCATATCTGCCACAGTCATTAAGGGTGTACCTGCCTGTGAGCTTGTCAACGGGACAATAGGATCTCCTTCATCAACAAAGAATTCCAAAACCGTTCCATCAATTGGTGATCTGATTATATTGTCGATTTTTTGGCCTGCCATTTCGACTTTTCCTTTTGTAATGAGGTCGAAATTTTCTCTTGCCATTTCGAAACGCAGTTTAGCTTCATCCAACGCTTGTTTACAATCATCATATTCCTGTTGAGAAGCCCATTTTCCATCGAGCAGCTGTTTTGATCTGACGCATTCTGTTTCAGTATTATCCATAGCCACTCTTGCGATTTCCATTTGCCGTTTAGCCTTCATAAATTCTACAGGAGTTGGATCGGGATAAACTTCCATCAGAGATGTACCAATTTTAACCTGATCCCCTACATCCACGAATTTTTTTTTCAGTATTCCACGAATTTTAGATTTAATGGAGATATCCTGTTTTGGGACAATTTGACCGATAGCGATAGCTTTTTCGGTTACATCCCCCCTTTGAACAGAAGTCAGTCTAACAGTTGTTTTGCTTTTGCCTTTTTTGTTTTTCAGAAAAACGAATCCTGCAATAGCGATTACTAAGACTATAATAATAAATTTTTTCATTTGTTAGTTTTAATTTTTATTGTCATCGTCAAATAAATGCGCGACAGTGTTAGTATAATAAGTTATCACGTCTTTTCTGCGGACAACCACGACTTTTTTACCATCTTTTTTAGTAATACGAATGATATCACGCATTCTCACACGATTAGCAAGATGGACAAGCGAATTTCTGAAAATCATACTTGCGGTACGATAACTGATGCCTTTTCCAACCAGTAGCTTCTTTTTTTTAATAATTTTTAAATCATCACGAATATGTTGAATAACTTCATCAAGAGGAGTGAATTTTTTTCCTGCAATTGCTCGACAGATTAAATTAACTGTTGTAATTCGAATAAGATTACCCATTCGAATTCTCAGTTCCATTTCAAGTTTATCCATTTTTCTAAAATCATCAATATACATAGGTTCCCCGATATCAATATAAGCTATTGTTTTCGGCTGAAAGATAGCATGATGAATGAAGGCGCGTTTATCATATTTTCGATAAGCTTTTGGGTTCCATTCTTTATATTTACGCAGGCCGTCAAATCTGCTATCTTCAGTTACCCTGTCATAGCTCAACCCGATTGGAACGATAGCGATTTTTTTATGATTTTCATTTATTGCTCTTTTAGCTATCCCGAAAATGCCAAGGCTTAACGGTAGAATTTTACCATTATATGAGCGTCCGCCTTCAGGAAAGATAGTTATCATTTCACCTTTATCAATAACATCTTCCATTAAATAATCATAGAAAGTGGATAAATAAAGTAAATTTTCACGGGA
>JAUVKG010000274.1 GCA_030596365.1 Chlamydiota bacterium
TATCACAAAAACAATTAAAGCAGATTATTTACTCTACCTTCCTGATGATTATCAAGAATCTAAAACTGACTGGCCATTGATTTTGTTTCTCCATGGTGCAGGTGAACGAGGTGACGACTTGAAAAAAGTCGAAGCAAATGGCATCCCTAAACTCATTGCAAAAAAAGGTAGAAAGTTCCCCTTTGTAATCGTTTCACCTCAATGCCCGGAAAATGGTTGGTGGGATAATGAATTGCAAATTGATATTCTTAATAACTTACTTGATGAAATTGTTTCAAAATATCGAATTGATAAAGATAGAATCTATGTTACTGGACTAAGTATGGGAGGATTCGGTACATGGGGACTTGCCTGCGAATATCCGGACAGGTTTGCTGCTATAGCACCAATTTGCGGGAAGGGCTCTCCGGAAAAAGCCGGAAAAATCAAACATCTTCCTGTATGGGTGTTTCATGGTGCAAAGGACACTGTTGTGCCCATCAAAAATTCAGAAGAAATGGTTGATGCTTTGAAAAAAGTTGGTGGGAATGTCAAATTCACGGTTTACCCTGATGCCGGACATGATTCCTGGACAGCTGCATACAATAATCCTGAACTTTATAAGTGGTTTTTAAAACACCGTAGGTCGGAAAACAAATAATCAGATTTTTTTTGAAAAAGTGTTGTTGGCAATTTGAGTACGTTGTTTCGACCCGAAACAACTGCTTTGTATTCATTGTAATCGACAATACAGCATATAATGTGTTGCATTTTTATTAAATATATGATGTAATATGCACTATTATAGAATAGAAAAAATCAAATGACAAAAAATGTTGCATATATCTAATACAGTGATTATTCCTGATGAAGAGATCAAAGTGAACGCTATTCGTGCACAGGGATCAGGAGGGCAGAATGTCAATAAAGTATCATCGGCAATTCATTTGCGCTTTGATATCAAAGCATCTTCGCTGCCCGATATTTATAAAGAAAAATTATTGAAGTTAAAAGATAATCGTGTTTCAAAAGATGGGATTATAATCATTAAGGCACAGCAATTCCGCACTCAGAAAAAGAACAAAGATGACGCACTTACCCGATTAGAAATTTTAATTAAAAGCGCGGCAGCTACACGCAAAAAGCGGCGACCTACAAAGCCAACCAAAGCGTCAAAAGAAAAAAGGTTAGATAGTAAAACCAGGCAGGGAAAACTGAAAGCCTTAAGAGGAAAAGTGGACTTCGATTAAAATTTGCAGGACGATTTTATTGCAGGACGATTTTATTGCAGGACGATTTTATTGCAGGACGATTTAGGGGGAGTACGATTAAATATTAAAACAGTAAATCTCGCATTAGCGCCCTGAGTATACGGGATATTTCTTATCATTTTGACCTACATCATTTTGACTAATTCTTTATCGACAGCAGCGAAATAACAATGTACTCATGTTCATCTTTTAGTGACCCCGGCATCCGCGGGGCGCGGCAATCGACGTTAAAATTTAAAAACTTATGTTTTCTTATGTCTCTTATCCACGAGCGCCTTCGACCTCGGGACAAGTTGTGGTTAAAGTTTTAATGATTTTGTGTTTTTCATTCCTTCAACCCAAATCCAGTAAGCTTCTTTCTTTTTATAATGCCCGGATTTGTCAATTCTTGTTTTGGCATCTTTTGGAACTTTTATTTTTTTAAATTGCTTTTCCGCTTCGGATTTTGTGAAAGGACCAAGACGAACAGATAGTGTCGGTAAAACATTGTCACAACTCAAATTAAAACTTAATGGTTTTAATTTGTAGGACTAATTTATTTTGGCTCGTGTCAAAGTAACATCCCCCGGCCTGTCGCCCACCCACCAGTATTCGCCGGTCTCCGCCTTCAAAGAGTGACTAATTCCGTGGTCCGTGGTCCGTGTTCGTCCGTGTTCGTCTGTGTTCGTCCGTGAATTCGGAATAAGAACCGGAAAATCTGTGATTTCTATTCCTGAAAGCGGTGCGGGAACCCGCGGAATAATTTTTAAATCTTCAGGTTTCGTGTCGTCTATTCCCGCACAAAGTTCAAGGGCATGTGTCGCTATTCCCTGATTAGCACCATTGCCGAGATCGCCTATTTTGTACCAGCTTCCATTCGGCAAATAATTTACGCCTTCGGGAACTATGTACATAAAAGACCGCCAATCTTTTTTATTTTTCTCATCAACAAAGTTCATGTTTTTGTCATAAGAAAATTTTCCGAGATTAACAAGGAGTGGTCCCGCATCGTCCATTTCGTCAAGAATTAAAGCAGTTTTTGTTAACCATCCCTGACCATATCCCATTGCCTGCGGCTGCGAATGTCCACCAGGCAAAGCGAGTTGCCGTTCCAAAGTATTGCGGGTAATTTTTGTCATTTCAGTATGAAGCTTGTTCGGGTCAAGTCCGGCAAGATAAATAGAAAACCAAGCCTGAACCATAGAATCCTGAAAACTCGGATAAACTGTATTCGGACTTCTTCGCCAGACAGTTTTCCCATTCCAGTTTGTAGTTAATTCTTTAAGCATTCCGGCTTCAATTCTATCAGCATATTTTTGCCAGCGTTTTGATTCTTCTGTTTTGCCGAGAGCATCAGCCATTTGTGCTGAACAGCGTAAAGCTGTTAAAGCGACATAACTCGGATACGGTTCATACATGTTGGCTTTTTTATAATTTTCTTTTATTTTCACCATATCAGTTGCTTCCGACATGTTTTTAGGATGAAGTCCACCACCGGCTCCCCAACCTGTCGTTTCTCCTTCACACCAGACAACATCGCGCCCGGTATAATCTAAAAGCCAGCAGATAAATTCCGCAGCGGCTTGCGAAGAATCCCAGCGGCTTTTTCCATAAATATTTGAGCGCGGAGCAGTAAGCCAGTCACCTGTCGGCGCGCCAAGATGTCTCCAGGCAAACCATCTTCCAACCATAGTAGAGGAATGCCCATCAGTTTCCTCCGGCCCATCTATTTCGTTTATTATTTTAACTCCGGCAACCATGGGATTATTAACGACAAAAGACCAGTGCGGCGGAGCATTAGAAGGGTACATTTCAATTTTAAATCCCGGATTTGGTGGACCTTTTTTAGGGTCACGATTGTCGCGGAAATAATACAAATATTTGTCGCAAAAATCTACATAAGAAGTCATACGTTTTTTGTTCTCTACACATCGCAAGACTAAAGATGCATAATGGTCTGAACAACGTGGAAACGCGCCATGATGATATTTGCCATGATGTCCCCATGTTCCTACACCGCTGTATCCTCCATAATCCGGAATTTGTTTTGTGGATTCATGAAAGCAACCTGTTTCAGGATCAAACTTTCCATCCATATCAATTAAGTTTGATATCCAAACACACGAAAGAATATCAGCAATATTTTCCGAATCTTTTTCACCGAGGAATTTAATTTTTGTCGCTTCCATTTCTTTTGGAAAATCTATTAATTCAACTTTTTCTTTTAGATCGGAGTCGTGCATGTAAAGAAGTTTTGCGAAATTCGCAACGTCATTGCTCCAGACATTTCCAGCATTAGATTCTATTGTCGGCTCAAGGTCGGAATTGTCTACTTTAGAAACATTCAAAGGCTGAAGATAGGGAACACACCCCGGCCTGTCGGCCACCCCTCTCGAGAGGGGATTTTCTACTCCTGCAAGAGTAATTGCAGAAATTAAAGGCGCACCGAGAACTGCCGGAATATCATGAATGGCTACATGAACGATTTTTTTGTTTTGCGGTTTTACAGAAAGAAAATAGTGTGCATAAGGAATCATTTTTCCAATTACCTTTTCTTCGCTTTCTTTAAGTTTAAGAGCTTTTTTGAAAGCAGTTGCGTGTTTCGGACTTGAGGCAATAGGCTCTCTGTACTGAATCATGGGTCCGCCGGCATACTGGCCAAAAAACCATGCAGTTGCTCCCATTTCTAATGGAATAACGTCTTGAGTTCCATCTTCGTAAGCAATAACTAAATTCCCTATTTTCTTACCGATAAAAAGCTGGTCGTTGCGGTTATTAATAGGAATCGTTTCGCTGTGAGCAGTCCAATGATGTAACCCACGATCCCATCCATAATCAGTCATACCGAGAAAATGAATAGTTGACGCTTTAGCGTTAATAGGAATAGCTTCAATTTGAGGCTGCGGTTTTATACGGATAGTTGTGCAGCGATTTTCCGGTGCAGCAACCAGAAACGGCATAGTCCGGCAATTCAGTTGAGTAGCATTTGAATCAATTTTCACGCCGTAAAGTTTTGAAGTATTAACGCGAGGTTTCATCGGAGAAATTTCCGCAATACATTGAAGAGATATTGCAGCAATCAGGATTGTGAGTCTAGTTTTCATGAAATTAGTTGTTAGTTATTAGTTAATTGTTGTTCGTTTAATATTATAGCAGAATAATTAAATTTTATAACAAACTTTTTTGTCAAAATAATTAGAGTCAACAACGAAGTAACGTCGTACTCGCGTTCATAATAATACATAATTTATTTATTAAAACAGTAAAACTTTCTTTCTTATCATTTTGACATAC
>JAUVKG010000108.1 GCA_030596365.1 Chlamydiota bacterium
AGACAAAAAGTATAAGTAAGAGATATTTTTTCATTTTTTATTTTCCATCACGAATTAACAAAATAAATTTTTTTACCACTAATGGACACTAATGAACACTAATAATAAATTTGTTGTTGTCGTTTAGTTAAGTCTTTTCCGTGTTATTTATAGTTTATAAATTAATTTTAAAATTTTTCAATATATATTTCTTATTTTTAAAATTCATTAGTGTCTATTTGTGTCCATTCGTGGTTGAAACCTTTGTGCTTTTTCGTGGTTTTTTATCGGATTTCAATGTTGAGTTTTTCAGTTAATGCTTTTATGATCTTCGCGTGAGCGGCGTCAACTTCTTTGTCAGTTAATGTTCTGTCAACTGCCCGATAAACAATTCTGTACGCCATACTCTTTTTACCTTCCGGCACTTGTTCACCGTGATACAGATCGAATAAATTAACACTCTCGAATATGCTTATCTTTTCGTTTTCAACAGTCTTTACAATATCTGAATGAGTAAACTCGTTGGAAATTAAAAGTGCGATGTCACGTGTTGATTCAGGAAATCTCGGTAAATGCCTGTATTCTCTTTTGGGTTTCCACGCACCACTGATTTCAGCAATTTTCAGTTCCGCTATAACCACGCGCCCTGTTATATCAAGTTTACGGGCAACTTTTGGGTCGAGTTCAGCTATCCAACCGACATTAACATTATTTTCAATAGAAATGTCAGCAGTTCTGCCCTGATGACATCCGTCATGGTTTGCAGTTGTGAGTTGTAATTTTTGAATACCGAGTTTTTTAGTAATGAGCTCAATAATTCCCGAACCATCAAAAAAATCTGTTTCACGGGCATTTCCCTCCCAGCTTTTTTCTATTGCGTTGCCCCATAAAATAAGCGCGACTTTTTCTTCTTCATTAAATTCTCCGGCATTTGCGGATTTTGTATAAGTTCTGCCAATTTCAAAAAGCCGGACATCTTTTGCCTTTCGCGAAATATTATGCCGTAAATTTCTTATTAATCCCGAATAGAGTAAAGTCCTCATTACAGAGTGGTCCTGCGTTGACGCATTAGCAAGTCCAATTACATCAAGTTCCGCTGCTCCATCAGGAATACCGGCAGATTTAATTAAATCTACTGAAACAAGACTTGGATTACATGCTTCAAGCATTCCCGAACCGGCAAGAATTTCTCTGATTTTTTGTCTGCAAATTGCAATTTTAGCAAGCGGTTTCTCGCTTTTGAAAGCTGCTTGTGTATTGCTTGGAATTTCATTGTATCCGACCATTCTGGCAAGTTCTTCAGAAATATCAACATCCCGAACCACATCAACACGATGTTCCGGAACGGTCACTTCAAAAACATCATTTTCTTTTTGTGATAGAGAAAAACCAAATGAAGAAAGAATTTTTTCACCTTTTTCAACCGCAATATCCATTCCGAGTAAACCTACACATTTTTTATAATTTAATTCAAACTTCTTCTGCGGAGGGTTGTTGTTTACGTCGACAATACCTTTAAGCGGTTTACCTTCAGCAAGTTCGGAAATCAGTTGAGTTGCACGCATACTTGCATTAATTACCGATCCGGCAACACCTCTTTCAAAACGATAAGAAGACTCTGACTGTAATACAAGCCGCTTGGCCGTTTTTCTAATATTCGGTCCGCTAAAATACGCGCTTTCGAGAAGAATTGTTTTTGTTGAATCTGTAACTTCTGAATTTGTGCCACCCATAACGCCGGCGAGAGCGACACCTTTTTCTTTGTCAGCGATTAAAATAATTTCATTGTCGAGTTTTCTTTCAATGTCATCTAAAGTTGTAATTATTTCATTGTCGGCAGCACGCCGAACAATAATTTCTCCGCCTTCAATTTTCTCGAAATCAAACGCGTGAAGCGGATGACCATATTCAAGTAAAACATAATTAGTGATATCAACAATATTATTGATCGGACGCATACCAAGGCGATGAAGCCGTGCTTTCATCCATAGTGGCGAAGGTTTCACTTCAATATTTTCAATAATTCTCGCTGTATATCTTGGACACCGTTCTGTATCTTCGACATAAACTTTTACGCATGATTTTGTTTCGACATCTTTTTCTTCAATATTTATTTCAGGAAATTTATATGTGTCAGCTGAATTATTTTCCATTGCAACCCGCGCGGCAATTTCTCTCGCGACACCAATATGATTTAAAAGATCGGGACGATTGCTCGCAATATCAAGTTCAAAAATATAGTCGGTATCTTCAACAATTGATTTAAGGGGTGTTCCCGCTTTTAAAGAATTGTCAAGATAAAGCAGTGTTGCGTGATCATCGGAAATTTCAAGCTCATCAGCTGCACAGCACATACCGAAAGATTCAATTCCGCGCAATTTCCCTTTTTTGATTTTCAAATCACCGAGTTTCGCGCCAATTTTTGCGACAGGTACCGTTTGCCCCGCCGCAACATCCGGTGCACCGCAAACGATTTGCAAAGTCTCATCGCCGACGTCAACTATACAGACAGATAATTTATCAGCGTCAGGATGTTTTTCAACTTCAAGTATTTTCCCGACAACAACGTTATCATAAGAAACACCTGATTGTTCAAGTGAATCAACAGTCATTCCCTGCGCGGTAAGAATTTTTGATAATTCTTCCGGTAAGTAGGGAAAATCTACAAGTTCTTTAAGCCAGTTATAAGAGATCAGCATAATTTTGGATTTTGGATTTTAGATTTTGGATTAATTCCCCCTTTCTTAAAGGGGGTCAGGGGGATTTTCATTTGGATTATTGGATTAATGGATTATTAGATATTCTATATTTTTGCTGGCGCTCGTAATCAGCTATTTGATCTTCGTATTCCCTGCAAGTCAGAGAAAAGAATCCCGTGTATTTTTCTTTATTTCTGCAAAAGAGCATTTTTCCTTTAAGAGCTTCAAATCGATATATCGGATCTGCGCTGTTTAAAATTCCAATGTCCGCCTGCGCGCCCGGAACATTTTTTTCAACAATGTCAATTATTTTTGTATATGAATCCAAGCCGGATTTTTGATTAAGATAAATTGCAATATCAATATCGCTGTTTTCTTTTACAGTTCCATCTTTAGCAGACCCGTGTAAAAAAGCAAAAATAATTTCTGGACATTTTTCTTTAATTTCCGAAGCTGTTTTTTGGATATCAAATTTCATAGTTTTACGCGTTATCTATTTCATCGCGAAAGGATTTAAAATCATTAAGCTTATTTTTTGCAATATTGTATAGAATTTCAGGTTCTACTTCTTCGTATTGATGAACTACAATGTTTCTAAATTTCACCATTGTTTTGTATGGTTCTGCACTTTTTATAACACCTAACTCAACCAGCTTTTCTATTGCTTCTCCGGAAGTGGAAACAGGACCCGCATTATTCAACGCAATAATTCTTTCAGCAACATCAATAACAATTTCAACCATTACCTGCAGTACTCGTTCGCAAGCGCAACGTAATTCCCAGTCACTTTTAAATTCATCAAAGTCAACTTTTTCAAAACGATTTTGCAAGCGAACAAGATTTTTGTCCAACAAAGCAAATTTCTTATGAATAACACCGTTATATTTCATTGTAATAAATAAGTAATTAAGTTTTAAGGTTGGCAGACTAAGACCTTAAAGCCGCTTAGCGGCTAACCTTCCAACCTTAAGTTACGATTTATCGGAACAACCTTAAGATCGCTTAGCGAACAACCAAAAAAATTAAGTTAATTTTTTTTAGCCTTCCTTAACGCCATAATCTGTCCCTTGCCATATTTTATCGCGTGAACTAACGAACGATTCGCGGGACATACATACGAACAGCTTCCACATTCAATGCAATCCATCGCGTGGTATTCAATCAAACCGTTAACTTCACGACTCATAGCAAGAGTTTCCAGCACTGTAGGTTCAAGTCCCATTGGACAGTCGGCAACACATCTGCCGCAGCGAATGCACGGTGATTCCGGTTTTTCATCAACCCATTTTTTTGTAAGAGCAAGGATACCGGAAGTACCTTTCATAACCGAAGTATTAAATTTTGCCTGAGCGAAACCGGTCATAGGACCACCGAGAATTATTTTCGCGCATTTTTCTTCATCAAAACCTGCTGCGGCCAAAACTTCACTTATAGGTGTCCCTATTCTTACTTTAAAATTACCGGGACGCTCCACCGCGTCGCCGCTAACAGTTAAAATTCTTTCGATAAGCGGTTTTCCTTCTTCAACAGCTTCCGCTACAGCTGCAGCTGTGCCGACATTATGAACAACGCAGCCGACATCCATCGGCAATCCGCCTGACGGGACTTCTTTTCCGGTAACTGCGTAGATCAGCTGTTTTTCACCCCCTTGTGGATACCAGGTTCTCAACGTGGCAATTTCAATGTCATCACGTCCTTTCGTTAACTGTTCCAATTTAACGATGGCATCCGGTTTGTTTTTTTCAATTCCTATTACACATTTATCAATGCCAAGCGCTGTCATTAAAAATTCAGCACCCCGAATTATTTTTTCACCATTTTCAAGCATCAGACGATAATCGCAGGTTAAAAACGGTTCACATTCCGCCGCGTTTAAAATTAACAGCGAAATAGGTTTGTCAGATGGCGGCTGAAGTTTTACATGCGAAGGAAATGTTGCTCCGCCCATTCCAACGATTCCGGCATCCTGTACAGCTTTAATGATTGAGTCTTTGGACTTTTCGTCGACAGGTTTAATATTTTCCACCCATTCATCATTCTCATCAGAAGTAATTTCAACTCCCTGAACAGTTCCCAAAACCGGATGTGGAACCGGACCGACAAATGAAACTGTTCCCGAAATTGGAGAGTGAACTGTTGCGGAAATAAAACCACGAGCGGCACCGATAATCTGCCCGGTTTTTACATTATCGCCTTTTTTAACGGTTGCGTCTGCAGGTACGCCAAGATGCTGCGCAAGCGGAACAGTAACTTTTTCCGGCGGTGGAAGAGTTTCTATAGCGATATCTTTTGCAAAATATTTATAATCAGGTGGATGGGTTCCGCCTTGAAATTTAAAAATCTTCATATTTTTTTTAGTTATCAATTGAGATTATTTTCCCTATAGTTTATATAGTACCTGACCTAAAATAGATGTCATGCGAAAAGAAGGGATTTTCGGTCAGGTACTATTATAGTTTGATATTATAACAAAAACACCCTAATATCACAAATTGACGTTTGCCTTTGCGGTAATCTTATTCAATACTAAAGAAAAAAATAACGGGATGCAAATTATAATCATAATAATTATAAATTGTGTGGCTGAAGATACTAACTTTTTCTGTAAAGCAAATGCTACAACCCCGGATGTTGCCACAATACAAAAAGCTAAAGCAGCGCTTGAAAGTGCCGCGCCAATGCTTTCTTTTCCTTCTTTTCCGATCTCGTGAAGATAAGATGATTCAATAATATTAGACGCTATACCGAAAAATACTCCGAACAGTATTACTATGATTATTATTAAAAAGTAAGATGATGACGCTATTGGAAAAACCATAACGCATAAAATCATACAAAAAGATGCTGCTGCAGAACATTTAAAACGGATTTTATTCATAAATGGCGAAATCGTATTCCCGCATATAACTCCAATAGCCGCCCATAGCGATATAAAAGCTGCTTGTTGCGGTGTGGCTATTCCTTTTTTTATTACAAAAGCCGTAACAGCCATATTAGATGCTCCTGCAACTCCCCACAAAACAGGAGCTGAAGCAAGATAAAGCCAGTATGTTTTTATAAGGCCACCGGTTTGCCGAATTAATTTTTGTTCTTCAACAAAAAAATTACTCCTTTTTTCATTATGAAATTTACAAAAAGAACCGGAAATACCTGCAATAATCAAAATTGTTAATCCTATAATCCAACCATATTCAGGAAATTTATTATACGCAAAAATCCCACAAGGTAAACCGGAAAGTATTCCAAGCAAATACGCTATAGTCATTCCGGCATTCACCATTGTAGTTGTTCGACCAATAGCATTACTTGCCAAAGGTACAGAAGCCATTTTCGCGGCGGTGAAAATTCCGAGTAATAATCCTACAACCCCAAGATAAAGCCAATGCGTAAAAAGCCAATTTGATAACCCTCCAAAAAGAATAGCCGCAGCCGCTAACCATAAACTTCCTGCCATAACCCATCTTTTTTTTACCGCAGCTGCAAGCGGACCGGAAATTATATAAACCAGAACAGAACCAATAGTTATCACAGCAGATACGAGTTGAATCATCCATTCACGTGATTCCTCGCCACGAATAGCAATAAGGTGTTCGAGAATATAAAACTGAATCATTCCCAGCACAAAAGCGCTAAGGAAAGTTGATGCCATCAGAGAGATATAAACTAACCAATTCCTTTTAACTGGTGAGTTTATTGTACCATGAAGTGGTATGAAGTAGAATTTTATATTATTAATTTTAATCATAATTGAAATTTTAAGCTAAAAATATTTTTTCGGTCAGATATTAATTATATCAAAGTATACCTAAAATATAATAAATATGATAAAATAGAACTACAAAAAACATTTTTTTTTATAAAATATATATTCAAAATAAAAACAGGAAACATTAAAAATAATTCGTGAAGAATATCGCGATGCTCTCTTATAACAACCTATAGATAAAGAAGGTTACGTTTCAACTATTCAGCACCGCGGAATGGGACACGTTGACGGATGGCCTTTTCCACTATGGACACAAGCAGGCGGTCTTGGGATGGGCTGGCATTTTACAAAAGTTGGACAGCCATATGGTAATCATATTCCGCAAACGAGAAATAATGTCGATTGGAAAATAAAAAATAACGATTTAGAATTTAATTCAAAAGTCCTCTTAAAACTTGCGAAAGAAGTAAAAGAAAACGCAAAATCTATTGTTGACTGGCTTTAAGTTATTGGGGTCGTACCCGATTATTTACAGTTAAGTATCGTATATAACGTTATATAATACAATAAAGTCCATTGAAATAGTTGTTAAAACAGCCTTTTTACTATATAAATGGACGTTTTAAGCCTAAATTAATGTGTGATGTTGTTTTTGGCGTCATTATGGATCTCACGCTTTTGTGACTTTATTACTTAACAGACTCCATCGATAAATTGTTGAATTCCTGTCGCTATGCTTAGAATGCAGTTTTTGCTATAAAAATTAGCATTCTAACGACTCTTTTACATATATTATTTATCATAAGTCTCTATATTTATGATGTTTAGTGCATAATAATCGGGTACGACCCCAATATTAATAGCGGAATTGCAGAAGATTTATGTTTATGATAAAATATTATTAATGGATACTTATGATAAATTAAAACTTCTTTCCCGTGATTCACAGTATGATCTCGCATGCTCATGCGGGAATAATAATCAGATCAATCGAAAGCGCGGCGATGACGGCAAGTGGCTTTACCCGGTTACATTACCTCAGGGCGGTACGTCGGTTATTATGAAAACTCTGCTGTCGAATGTATGTGCCAACGATTGTAAATACTGTCCTTTGCGCTCAAAAACAAATGTACAGCGATGTACACTACATCCCGAAGAAGTTGCAAAAGTTTTTATGGATTATATTGACAGGAAAAAAGTATTTGGATTGTTTTTAAGTTCCGGTATTATCAATAATCCTGATTTTACAATGGATAGATTAAATGCTGTCGCAAGAATTTTGAGATACAGGCACAAATTCAAAGGATACATTCATTTAAAAGTAATTCCAGGCGCATCGGATGCGGCAATCGAAGACTCTCTTTCGCTTGCAAGTGCGGTTTCCCTAAATATAGAAACGCCCGGAGAGTCACATTTCAAATTACTTTCTGACAAGAAAAATTACAATGAAGATATTATACATCCGCTTAAACTTCTTGGAAAATTAACTTCTAAAGGAATGAAATATTCACGGGTGAAAATTACTTCACAGTTTATTGTCGGTGCATCAGATGAATCCGATAAAGAAATTGTAAATTATATGTCGGGAATGTATGACAGATTAAATTTCAACAGACTTTATTTTTCTTCTTATCAGAAAGGACTTGGTGATGAAAGCATCCCGGGCGAAAATAATTTTGAACTTACTTCCGACCAAATTTTCACGCGTGAGCATCGTCTTTATCAGGTAGATTTTCTTCTCCGGAAATACGGTTTTTCTAAAGATGATATTATTTGCGATAGTGATGGAAATCTTAACCTTGAAACAGATCCAAAACAAATCTGGGCGGATAACCATCCGGAATTTTTCCCCGTAAGAATAAATTCAGGGG
>JAUVKG010000394.1 GCA_030596365.1 Chlamydiota bacterium
GTATGTAAGCGATAGGGGCAATACCTGTAACTTTTTTAAATTGACGTGAAAAATATGCGCTGTTCTCAAATCCGGTCATCATTGCCACTTCGGTTACATTAAAGTTAGAGTTATTTGCAATAATTTCGGTTGATTTTTCAATTCTCAGTCTGATAAGAAAATCAATTGGAGACAAACCGGTAATATCTTTAAAAGTGTGTCTGAAATTACTTTCTGACATATAAGCTTTTTTTGCAAGTATATCAATAGTAGCCGGTTCGGTATAATTTTTTTCCATATAATCTATTACAGTACTGATATTCAGTAAAACTTTAGATTTCGGTTTATCTGTTTCAGAATAATAGCGGCATATTTCAATAACGATCAATTCAAATATACGTTTCTGTATTTTTTTGAAACCCACACGTCTTTCTTTATTTTCATTTTCAAAAGTGTGAATATGTTTAATAATCTTGCTTAACTGTTGTGAATCCAAATGCAATTTTGACTTAAATTGCTGATTTTTTCTATAGCGGGGTTCATTTATAAAAAGAGCCTGAAATCCTGGCATGTCGGAAAATTCATCTTTCAATTTTTCAAAAAAATCTTTTTTATAAAGTAAATTGGCAACATGAAAATTGTGAGTATTCCGAAAAGTGTGTTTATGGTTACCGCGTATAACAAAAACATCGCCACGCACCAGGGGATATTCTTCGTTATCGGTAATATGAAGCGCGGTTCCCGAAGTAACAAACACAAGCTCATCAAATTCGTGAGTATGCAAACGAATATCTACTTGTCTTTCATAAATAACCAGTGCTAAATCTGAGTCACCAAAATCGCAGGTAAGTTTATCCATATCTTTTTCATGAATTATATTTATTGGATCTTTCATAACAGCATTTATTTTAAGTTGTTAATACAGTCTCTGGAGATATTATAACATTTACCTATGCCTTTTGCCATATCGTGCAAGGATCAGGACATATTGTTATTGATATAGTATGTGATAAGTGATATTATATTTATAAAAATGAAAATAATCAGCTTGTAATATAACAAAAACAAAAAAGGAGAATGAAATGAAAAATTTACCCAAATTAATCCCGGCAATGATTCTTTGCATTACTACAAACTTCTCAATGGCTCATACAATAGAAGTTGATCCGGCAACTCATTTAGATAATTATGTGACTTTCGGCGAGTGGAACACAGACGGTGACCTCGAAGGATGGACTTCACATAATCTTGTTAATGTAGATGCTTATGACGGAAGTATTACCGGAACGGTTAGCGGAGCTGATCCTCAAATTCAATTGAACCTCGCTGTCGGAAATCGTGTTAAACTTGATGCGGGTTCCATAATTGAACTCAGGATAAAGTATGATGCAGACGCGTCTATAACAAACACAACCGGACAACTTTTCTTTTATGATTATAATGCTGGTACATTTTATAATGTTCATTATGCCGATTATACTGATTATCAAATTGACGGAAATTATCACGTTTATCGTGTAACATTAAGCAGTAATATTCCTGCAACTGACCGCATTAGAATCGACCCGTTAGGATCCGGTTATGATGGCCAAACTATTTCGATTGATTATGTTCGTATGAAACTGCCTCAAATGATTGATCCGATTGATGCAACAGGTGAATATTTCAGTTATAGTGTTGAAGGAAGTTTAGCTGAATGGAATACAGACGGCGATTATGAAAACTGGTCTGTTGTTAATATGTCGCCTAATTCGGTGTTTGGAGGATACTTGACTGCAACAAATAACAATGATGGTCAGATTTATAAGCAAGCTGTAAATGGACTTCCGGCAATAGATTTGGATGACAATAATATTGTTCAGGTCAGAATGAAACGCGAAACAAATTATGTTAGTGATGTTGATGTGTTTTTCGGTACTGCCAATAATCCCGGAGTTTCAGGTGCACGTCAATCCAGACTATGGCGCGATGCGATACCAAGAGACAACGATTTCCATATTTACAGATATGATTTATCTGTTTTCAGCACTTGGGAAGGAACATTAGAAACACTCCGGTTTGATCCCTCCTGGGCCGCAAATCAAGAAGTTGTAGTTGATTATATTCGCATAGGCAAAATTATTCCTGAACCTGCAACGCTTGGACTTTTGAGTTTGCTTGGACTGGCATTCTTGCGCAAAAAATAGAATTTGGAGGGGCGCCGTCCTCGGCGTCCTAATTTATACGAACAAAGGTCGCCGGGGAACCCAGCATACGCGGGTCGCGCGGCGACCCTCCATAAAAACATCCCGAATTTATCTCTATATGTTTAATTTGGGCGAGCGGTGGTTTGTTAGTTGGACCACCGCTCTTTATATTAAATATTCACTACCGTCCCATAGACTTTAAAATAACAATTAAAAAGATTTCCGTTTCACGCAAATCTGATTTCAAAGTGCGAGAATATGAGTGTTGGTGAATAAAATCAATAAAAAGCTTAGTGTTCTTAGAGTCTTAGTGGTTAAAATAAATAGCCGTCGAGATTTCGTGTTTAAAAATGGTGAACATGGGTACATTGTTACTTCGTTGCTGCTGTTCATTGTTCTGTTTTTAAAAAATATCTGAAATTAAACTACCGTGGTAGTAACCCCCCCAAAAAAAAGACATTGAGCCTCTTTATCGTAGCCCCGGACAACGTCCGGGGTAAAACAAAAACACAATTTGTACCCTGTAGGGGAACTTCAAAATAATGAAATGACCATAAATATTGAAGTTCCCCTGCTTAGATCCGGTTTCTTCTACCGGAACTACATTTCAAGTTGATTATATTCGTATAGGTAAATTTGCTCCTATCCCGGGACCTGCTATGCTTGGATTATTGAGTTTACTCGGAATGTTCCATTTTAAAAAAAGGGGGATTCTAATGCAACAATCTTAATTTGTGATTTTTTTAACCGATAGTAGTGATTTATGATATAATAGTATAAACACCTTTTAATCCCGCCTGTAGCGGGGCAGGCTATTAACAATTAACCCCGCCTATGGCTGGGCAGGCTATTAACAATTAACCCCGCCTAT
>JAUVKG010000307.1 GCA_030596365.1 Chlamydiota bacterium
AACCTTTCATAAAATTGCATAACCAGGGAATGATTCTCGGCGAAGACGGCGAAAAGATGAGCAAATCCCGCGGGAATGTTATCAATCCTGATGATGTTGTTAAAGAATATGGCGCGGACTCGCTTCGTCTTTACGAAATGTTCCTGGGACCGCTTGAACAGCAGAAACCATGGAATACGCACGGCGTTGAAGGTGTTTATAGATTTTTACAAAAAGTGTGGCGGCTGACTCAACACGAACTTGCTGAAAAGCAGGATGCAAACGTAGAAAAGGCGCGGCATAAAATGATAAAAAAAGTTACTGAAGATATTAAAAATTTCCGCTTCAATACCGCTATAAGCGCAATGATGATTTTCACAAATGAAGCACAAAGCAAAAGTGCGGCTCGCGAAGATATTGAAGCATTATTGAAATGCCTTTCTCCTTTCGCACCGCATTTAGCCGAAGAAATATGGCAGAAATTTGGACATGAGGACTTAATTTGCTCAACAAAATGGCCAACTTACGATGAATCAAAAACTATTGATAAAACAATTCAAATTGTTATTCAGGTAAACGGAAAACTTCGTTCAAAATTAGTTTCTGAACTCAACGGGGATAAAGACGGTCTTCTTAAAATGGCGAAAGAAGATGAACACGTCCAAAAGTGGCTTGATGGGAAAACAATTATCAAAGAGATATTTGTACCGAATAGATTAATAAATTTTGTCGTGAAATAGTTTTAGACACGGATTACACGGATTACACGGATTACACGGATTATACGAATTTACACGAATTAAATAATGAATACAGAATATTTCCTGTTTATATTTTTTCCGGTAATGATTTTAATGTTCGTTAATTCTTATTATCATTTCTTAAAATTAAGAGTTTTACTAAGAAAACACCACAAACCGGTATCAAATATATTGTGGAGTTTGGGATTGTTGAGAGATTTCAAGCAAGCAAAATTATTAATTAAAGAACTCGGAGAATCATCGGAAGGGAAAAAAATAAAAACAGCGTTAAGACAAACAGACATAGCATTTTTTATGGTTCCGGTAATGTTTTTTGCCTTAGGGGTGTTATTTATTTATTTATTATCATTAAATCCAAATGTTAAATTTTTTTGATTTGAATTTAATTTGACTTTGCACAGAAACTGTGCTATAATATTACTGTGCAAAATATAGACCGTTTTTATTAGACTTTATAGAGAAATGTTATGACCACAAATATTACCGTTCGAGTTGACGCCGGACTTGCAAAACAGGCAAAAATTATCGCCGCCCAAAACGGCACTTCTCTTTCAGCAATGGTTGCCGATTGGTTGTCTTCGCTGCCCGGCCGCACATCTGAATATGAAAAAGCGCGAAAACGTGACGAAAAATTAATGGAAAAAGGATTGAACCTCGGGGTTTACGGTAAACCTACATGGACAAGGGAGGAACTTCATGAAAGACGGTGAATTCCTTGATACAAATATTCATATATACGCAAGAGACGAAACAGATAGCGAAAAGCAAAAAATTGCCAGGCAGCTTGTTAAAAAAATATGGAAAAGCAATACCGGAGCTATAAGCATACAGGTTTTTTGTGAATTTTTTTGGATTTCCACTCGTAAAATAAAAAATCCTCTTACACCGGCTAAAGCGAATTCTATCATTAAAAATCTTTCAACATGGAATGTTCATTCGCCAAATTACGAAAATGTCGAAAATGCGATAAAAAAAGTATCAAAATACAAAATATCTTTCTGGGATGCTATGATACTTGAAAGCGCTGCTGCAATGAACTGCCATACACTTTGGTCGGAAGATTTACATGACGGAGCAATATATGACGGAGTTCGCGTGTGTAATCCATTTAAATTATAAGTAAAATGAAAAAAATAACAAGAAATCATATTGACAAAGGTAATGAGGAAGATATTTCTGATGAATTGATAGATGAATTAGATAGTTTATTAGATTTTGATAATGATAACGAAAACTTTTTTGGTGATATTTTGACAAAGGAAGAAAAGTTTGAAGAGGAAAAATACAGAAAGATAAATGAAACTTTAGAACAGGTAAACAAATCAAAATGTACTCCCAAAAGAAGAAAATTATTAAAAGAGATAATAGAAGAATATCCGGGCTGTGTTGATTTGTATTTGTTTCTTATAGAAGAATATGATTCCTTCCAAACAAAAATGAAATTATGTGAAGAGGCATTAGAAATAGCAAAAAAAATTATAGGTGACGAAACTGATTTTAAAAAATTAGAAAAAAAACAAGCTTTCTGGGGATTACACAAGACGCGACCTTATATGGAAGTTTTATTTAATCAGGGATTTATTCTATATTGTTATGATTTGGATGACGGTGCAGCATTAGTTTGGAAAGAAATGATACAACTTTGTCCGAATGATAATCTTGGTGTCAGAGAATATTTATTTGAATATTTACTTGGGAAAAAAGACAAAAAAGCAGTTATGGATTTGTTAAATAAATTTCCGGATGATGCTTTGCCGGCAACTATTTGGACACGAATAATAATGTTCCTTGAAAATAATGAAATAAAAGAAGCAAATAATGAAATAAAAATAGCGATTGAATTCAATAAACACATCCTAAAACTTCTATTTAATAAAAAGAAATACAAAATAGAATTTACGGATAGAATAACGTTTGGTTCGAAAGATGAAGCCGAGCAATACTGTGCTAAATTTAAGAAATTCTGGTCAAAAGAAAATCTTGAACAACTGAAAAAATTAACCTGACTTGTTTTATTAAAAATGCCGTTTCACGCTAAAAATGAAACAGGCTTAGCGATTAACCCAATAATTTTACCACGCGTTTGGCGTGGCCAATAATCCCTCTTCCAATGACACAAATAAAAAATTTAAAAGATCTTGAAATTAATATCGCAAGAAATGACGGTAGGAAAGAAGACCAGCTTCGCGAAATTAAAATCACTCCAAACTATATCAAAAACGCGACAGGCAGTGTTTTAATTGAAGCCGGAAACACTCGCGTTGTTTGCGTTGCATCAATCGAAAACAAAATCCCGAGATGGATGATGCAGCAAGGCATCAGAAAACAAGGATGGATTACCGCTGAATATAATATGCTGCCATACGCAGGTGGACAAAGAAAAATGCGAGAATCAACTATGGGAAAAGTTTCCGGCAGAACTCAGGAAATTCAACGCCTGATCGGTAGATCTTTTCGCGCGGTAGTTGATTTGAAAGCTCTTGGCGAACGGACAATTTGGATTGACTGTGATGTTCTTGAAGCTGATGGAGGGACAAGAACGGCATCAATTACCGGTGCTTATGTAGCGTTATCTTTAGCCATACAAAAATTACAGAAGAAAAAAATTATAAAAAGTAATCCGTTAAAGCAGCAGGTTGCGGCTATTTCCGTTGGAATTGTTGATGGAAAAGCTCTGTTGGATTTGGATTATAGTGAAGATTTTGCCGCGGAAGTTGATTTTAATGTCGTTATGACCGATTCCGGCGAATTTATTGAAGTGCAAGGCACAGCTGAAGAAAAACCTTTTACCGGAGATCAGCTTTCACAGATGCTTAAATTAGCTGAAAAAGGCTGTAAAGAAATTTTTGAATTGCAGAAAAAAGCGGTAAAATAAAAATTTAGACACGAATTTCACGGATTTTCACGAATTAATAAAATTTTGAATTATCATTTGGCAATGCCAGCGGAGTTAACAAATAACAAATAACGAATAACGATTAACGAATAACAACTCATGAATTATTTTAATTACAAAAACGGGGAATTGTTTTGCGAAGAGGTTTCTGTTGAAAAACTTGCAAAAAAACACGGAACACCGCTTTATATCTATAGCAAAAACTTCTTTGTTGAACAGTATAAAACTTTAAGCTCAGTACTTAATGAATTGGATTACATGATTTGTTTTGCGACAAAATCTAACAGCAATTTAGCCGTTATAAAAACTTTCGCAGAACTTGGCTCGGGATTTGATATTGTTACAGCAGGCGAATT
>JAUVKG010000151.1 GCA_030596365.1 Chlamydiota bacterium
AAATAGATGAAGTGCTTCCTTTATTGAAATTGTTTGATAAAGAATTAACCACTAAACGAGAAGGCTACAAAATTGCTGCTGAAAGTATTTTTAGATTGCTTGTTCTTGAAGTCAGCAGATTTTATTCTCAAATGGATTTAAGTCGTCCTAAAGAACTGTACAAAATAACTACTGCGATTAGGTATATGGAAAGAAATTTTGCAGAACATATTTCTGTTCCGATTTTAGCTAATCTTACCTGTATGAACAGAAGCGCTTTCTATCGTGCTTTTAAAAAAATTACCGGCAGCTCACCAATTGGATTTCTTGTTCGCGTTAGAGTTAAAAAAGCTGCAAGTATCTTATCTGATAATACTGAAATGCATATTACCGACGCGCTGGCAATGTGCGGTTTTGACAATAGCAGCTATTTTACAAGGCAATTCAAATCGGTAATGGGTATTACACCGAGAGAATTTGTGAAAAAAAGCCGTGCTGAGGAAAGTTAATCTAGAAGAAGAGTGTGAAAGTGTGAAGGTGGGAAGGGAGACCTTTTAAACATTCAATATTCAACAAGAAATGTTCAATGATAAAGTCAGGAATTTTATATTTACTTTTTTGATTGCTCATTTCTTGTTGATTATTGAATATTTCTTCGACCTTATGACCTTTGACCTTCAACCTTCGGTCTTTTTTTTACATATTGCAAAATAAGCCCGGTTTTTGTATTATAACCTTTATAATAATTGTTTTTAGTAATTTGACTTCAATTTCTTATTAGTAATGTGGAAAATATAATGAAAATCGGTGTGATGGGCGGAACATTTGACCCGGTGCACATAGCTCATCTCGCAATAGCGGAACTTGCCGTTGAACAACTGAACCTTAAAAAGCTTTGGTTTGTTCCGGCGTGGATTGCTCCACATAAAACTGATCGAAAAGAAGCAACTGAACGTGCGCGCCACAGGTACGCGATGCTTAAATTGGCAACGCGCGACAACCCGAAAATTGATGTAAGCGATATAGAACTTAACAGAGAGGGAACATCATATACAATTGATACTCTCGAGCAAATTAACGAAAAATACGCGGGGAAAGCAAAAATATTTTTACTTATCGGTTCAGATAATTATCTGACATTTAATACTTGGCGTGGCCCTGAAAAAATTCATAAACTCGCGACTGTTGTAGTGTATAACAGACCCGGCAGCAATATTGGTGAAGTAAAACCACCTTTTTTGCTGATTGAGGGACCGAAAATGGGAATTACGTCAACATGGATCCGCGATAGAATTTCAGAAAACAAGAGTGCGTGCTATTTTTTACCCAAAGTGGTAAAAAAATATATTTACAAACACAAGATTTATCAGTAACCTAAATCAAGTTTTAGTGACAAATGAAGGAAAAATAGCCACAAAGCCACAAAGGCACAAAGAAGAAAAAAAAATAAACCGCGGCATACCCCAGCATACGCGGGGCACGGCGCTGGGGGCTTACGCGAATTATATTGTTTTAATAAGTATTGTATTTTAGTGTCTTAGTGCCTTAGTGGCGGAATGAATTAAAATTAGAGTCTTAGTGGCAAATATAAAGATTAATTAACCACAAAGATGCGCCGGCAAATCCGGAAAAGTAATCAGTAATCAGTAAGAGGAATAAATTGTCTAAAAAAATTAAATATGAAGGTGAAAACCTGTTGGGAAAATGTGTTGAACTCTTAAGTGATAAACATGTTTTTGATTTATATGCCTACGACGTACGAGGCGTTTCATCAATTACAGATTTTTTTCTTGTGGGCTCTGTTAATAATAACAGGCAGATGGAAGCTGCAGGAGGAAATTTAACCCGGCAATTAAAAAAGCTTGGAATTAAGCCTTTACATAAAGATGGTGAAATGCAAAACAGTTGGATTGTACTTGATTATCTCGATTGTATTGTTCACCTCTTTCTGCCGGAAGAACGTGAGCGTTATAAAATAGAGCAATTGTGGAAAGGATGCGATTATGCAATAGAAAATTCAAAACAAGAAAATGAATAAGTCTGATTCGCAAAAAAAAGGGAAACTATTTGTTATTACCGCTCCATCAGGCGCAGGTAAAACAACAATGAGAAATTATCTTCTTGAAAATAATCCCGATCTTTATTTTTCTGTCTCTGCCACGACAAGACAGCCCAGGCCTGAAGAGGTAATCCATAAAGATTATCACTTTATGACTCAGGAAAAATATAATAATCATTTGAATAACAATAATTTTCTTGAGCATGCTGAAGTGTTTGGTAATTATTACGGAACATTAAAACAGCCGATTTTAGAAAGACTCGAAAAAGGAATCGATGTTTTGCTTGATGTGGACACAAAAGGCGCGAAACAAGTTAAACAAAAAATCTCCGAGGCTATTTTGATCTTTATCGAACCGCCTTCGATGGAAGAGCTTGAACGCAGATTAAGAAGCAGAGGAACAGAAAGCGAAGAGGTGATTTGTAAAAGATTACGGGAAGCCGAGTTTGAAATGGCACAGAGAGACTTTTTTGATTATCGCGTTGTAAACGATGTTCTCGAAGATGCCCGGAAAGAAATAGGCAATATTTTATCCCCTAGGGAAATTTAAAAATTAAATTTTTAAATTTATAATGTTTTTGCTTAAATCTCAAATCTAAAATCACAAATCACAAATCCAAAATCTAAAATACTAAAATGTCTGAAAATAAAAAAATAATTCTACTTGGTGTTACAGGATCAATCGCGGCTTACAAAGCTTGCGATTTAATACGTCAACTTGTTAAAAACGATTGTGATGTTCATGTTATAATGACTAAAAATGCGGCTGAATTAGTAACACCGCTGACATTTAAAACTTTGTCGAAAAATCCTGTTAGCATTGATTTGTTCGCTGAAATTGCTGACTGGAGACCGGAACATATTTCGCTTGCGGAAAAAGGAGATTTGATGATTATTGCTCCGGCAACGGCGAACATTATCGCTAAAATTGCACACGGAATCGCTGATGACGCTCTTTCAGCAACAACGCTTGCGTTTAAAGGAACAAAAATTATTGCTCCGTCAATGAACACAGCTATGCTGGAAAATCCTGCGACACAGGAAAATATTTCAATTCTTAAACAACGGAATTTCATAATTATTGATCCGGAAGATGGAGAACTCGCATGCGGAAAAGTTGGAACGGGCAGGCTTGCTCCGGTTGAACAAATTTTTGACATAATTCGGGATTGTTTGAAATAAAATTAATAAACATTATGATTAAACCATTAAAATTTTTAATTAGTGCCGGACCAACCCGTGAACATATAGACCCGGTTCGTTTTATTACAAACGCAAGCTCGGGTAAAATGGGATTTATGATTGCTGAAGCAGCTCTTGCTGCCGGTCATCAGGTAAAAGTTGTAACGGGTCCCGTTAATTTAGAATATCCCGAAAAAACAGAAGTTATCGAAGTAACAACTGCGATGGAAATGCACCTTGCTATAATGCAAAATTTTCCTGCTTGCGATGTTTTGGTAATGACAGCTGCTGTTTGTGACTTCCGGCCTATAAAAACGTCAATAAATAAAATCCATAAATCTGACGCAACATTTATCCTGAGGCTTGAAAGAAATCCGGATATTCTTTTGAGTGTAAGAAGATTAGAGAAAAATCAGACTATAGTTGGGTTTGCCGCTGAAACAAATGATGTTATTGTATCAGCAAGACGCAAACTTGAGAAAAAAAGAATGGATATGATTGTCGCAAATGAGGTCGGCGGAAAAGAATACGGATTTGCAGTAGAACACATTAAAGCAACTTTGCTTTTCAAAAATGGCGCGGACAGAGAAATCGGGCGCTGTAGAAAGAAAGACATCGCAGAAGTGATCGTAAATGAAGCAATTAAAATTCATGGTTAATTATAGTAACCAAAGCATTTTGCTTTGGATTGCTAGTTGAAAATTATTTTCTAAACGATGCGAGAAAACCGATAATCCATTAATCCAATAATCCACAAGCAAGGATGCTTGTGCTACTTTAAATAAATGCCCGCAAAAGCTATTGAACAGAAATGGAAGGAAATCGTTTCAGGAAAACGCACCGACCGGTTTGCACGATTTGCCCGCGGCGTTCTTTCGGCGGCTTCTAAATTATTCGGCATTGCTGTACGCAGCAGAACAAAAATGTATGAACACGGTATTATTAAACGGTCATGGCCCGGATGTGTTGTAATAAGTATTGGAAATATTACCGTGGGCGGAACAGGGAAAACTCCTGTAACAGAGACTTTCGCGAGAGCGTTAACTATTGGAGGACGCAAAGTAGCGATCGTTAGTCGTGGCTATAAAGCCAGATCGCCAAGTTTAAAATGGCGGCGAAAGCACAGACAATTCTATCCTACTACCCGAATTGTTCATGATGGCAAAAATCTTTTGTTAGGTGCTCGATTGGCCGGTGACGAGCCGTATATGCTTGCGAAAAACCTTGAAAATGTTATTGTTATCGTTGATCATGACCGTGTGCGTGGAAGCCGTTACGCTATATCTCATTACGGAGTGGATACTATTTTACTGGATGACGGGATGCAGCACATTAGATTACAAAGGCAAATAGATGTTGTGTTAATTGATGCAACATGTCCATTTGGTTTTGAAAAACTTCTACCTGCCGGATTGCTTCGAGAACCTTTATCAGGTTTGAAGCGCGCAACTCATATTATTATCACAAAATCCAAACACATTGATATAAATCCAATTAAAACTGTAATCAGGAAGTATAATACTGAGGCTGAAATTATGTCGTGCTACTATGAACCGGTTTCTTTAATAAACTTACATACAGGAGAACAGCTGCCTCTCGAAACTCTTAATGGAAATAATGTTTTTGTAATGACAGGAATAGCTCAGCCAGACGGGTTTTCAAAACTGCTTAAAGAATATGGTGCAACAGTTCAACGTGTTTATACATATCCCGATCACCATAGATTTAGAAGAGATGAAATAGAACATGTTTACAAAAGAGCGAGCAATTGGCATGCCGATGCAGTTATAATTACGGAAAAAGATTCGGTAAGATTTTCGAAAAAGGCGGGTTTGAAAATTCGCACTTGCCCGGTTTTTTATTTAAAAATAGAGATTAAAATACAATCCGGCAAAAAAACCTTTTCAGATTGTATTATGAATATTTGTTATCCGTAAAATTTGATTTTGCTTAAGTGCCTTGCGAGTGCAGGAGTAAATCAAATTTACGTTTGACGTTAAAATTGATTTTTGGTATAATGCTTAAGCTTTATTGACAAATATTAAGTAATTTAACTACAATTTAATAGTAATTACACAATAGATTAACCTTCATATATTAATATAAACAGGACTGAAACTATGAATCATTTTCTAACCGAAGTACAACAAATGATAAAAGAAACCGCGCACGAAATCGCGGAAAAGAAAATTAAACCGGTCGCCCTTGAGTATGATGAAAAAAATGAATTCCCATGGGATATTCAGAAAGAAATTGCTAAAGCTGAATTGTGCGGCGTTTATATTAGCGAAGAATATGGCGGTTTGGTTCCGGCTGGAGAACACGGAATTATGAATCTGGTTATTGCTGTTGAAGAACTCAGCAAAGAATGCGGCGGTATTTCACTTTGCCTTGCCGCAACTGCACTTGGCACAATTCCTATTATGTTATTTGGCACCGAAGAACAAAAACAAGAATATCTTCCGTCTATCGCTTCAGGTGAAACTGTAGCAGCTTTTGCTATCACAGAAGCCGGTGCAGGTTCAGACGCGGGAAGTATTCAGACTACAGCGGTCAAAGACGGTGATTCTTATATACTTAACGGCACAAAGCAATGGATCACTAACGGTGAAGTAGCAGAAACATATGTTATTATCGCAATGACTGATAAATCGCGCGGTGCGCGTGGCGCAACAGCTTTTATCGTTAAAAAAGGAACTCCGGGATTTTCTTTTGGTAAAAAAGAAGACAAAATGGGCATTCGCGCTTCCGCAACTTACGAACTGGTATTTGAAGACTGTAAAATTCCGTCTGAAAATATTCTCGGAAGAGTAGGACAGGGATTTATGGTCACTATGAAAACTTTTGATATGTCAAGACCTGGTGTTGCTGCTCAAGCTCTCGGTATCGCGGCAGGCGCACTTAACGATGCAGTTGATTACGCGAGGCAACGCGAACAGTTTGGTAAACACATTATTGCTCATCAGGGATTGAGATTCCTTCTTGCTGATATGTCTATAAAAGTTGAAACTTCACGCGCTATGGTTTACGCTGTTGCACGTTCAATTGACAGTGGCGATCTTAAATGTGCAAAAGAATCTGCTATCGCTAAATGTTACGCTTCTGATATGGCAATGGAAGTTACAACCGATGCTGTACAAGTATTCGGTGGTTACGGCTATATGAAAGAATATCCGATGGAAAAACGTATGCGCGATGCTAAAATAACACAGATTTACGAAGGTACAAATCAAATTCAACGTGATGTTATCGGAAAACAGCTTGTTAAAGAAGCTGCAAGCAGGAAGTAAGAAATAAACAATATTCAACAAGAAATTTTCAATTATAAAGTGGAAGAATTTATACCTACTTTGACATTGCTCATTTCTTGTTGATTATTGAGTGTTAATAATATCCAATTAATCTATCAATCC
>JAUVKG010000081.1 GCA_030596365.1 Chlamydiota bacterium
TCTGATTGTTACAGATTATTGCCCCGGCGTTAAACGCGCCAAGTACTTCAAGACCGGACGTAGTAGGTATAACCATGTCCGGTCTAACGACAGGATTATTTGGATACCTAATCATCTCAAGTAGTATTATACTCTTCTCTTAGAAGTAAGTCAATATTGCCGTGCCTGGGAAGATGATTTACAGGCACGGCTTAGGAAATTCATCCCGTTGTGATGAATTTAAAATTTAAATACTAAATCTGTTTCGTTTTACGTATCATCCACAAGAATGTTGATAATATCAGTATTAAAGAACCCGGCTCCGGCACTACTTCATATGCGCCGATATCGACACTGCCTCCCTGAATCCGCGGATTTCCGGCAAGGGCCTTTGCTCCTGACATCCATGGCATGTTGGTACCTGCATTCCAGCATGGTGTACCCGTAAGTATAGTGTAATCATTCTGCAACTGCGGATCGTCAGTGATGTTACCCGTACCACCCGGGTCAGGCGTCGTGCAGCAATGAGAATAGCTCCAGCCGCTTCCGACATTAAAATTGTTATCATTGGCGCTTGCGGAATTAAAATAAGCAATTGAATTGATTACCGCACCGCCATTATTGCAATAAAGTCCTCCACCGGCCACGGCGCTGTTATCTGATATTGTTAAATTATAAATTGTACCGCCGGAATAAAGCGCCGCGCCACCCCCGGCATTGTTTGCACTGTTGCTGATTATCAGGCACGATTTCAACGTTCCACCGTCTCTCGCGTAAACCGCTCCGCCATTATAACTCGCTAAATTGTTCACAAAAATGCAACGAGAAATTTCTCCATTTGTTACGCAATAAACTCCCCCGCCGTTTCTTTCTTCGCCAGCGCCGGCAGAAATTCCATTTATGAATTTCAAGCCTTCAACTTTTCCTGCTGATACAAACGCGCCGCGCATTTTCTCTTGTCCGTCAATTACGGGCATTTCCAAACCGATTATTTCAACATTTTTTTCGAGACAAAAAACATTTGTGCCTAACCCGATTTTACCCGAGGAAACATAAACGCCATTCGAAATGTAAATTTTATCAAAATTTTCAGACGCGTTTATGGCGTCTTGAACATTTGTTGCCGCAGATAACCAGTTTGTATATGGTGGAATAGAAGCAGCTTCTAAAGAAACATAATGTATCGGCGTTACCCCCGTAATGAAAATCAGGTTTGTCTTTGTAATTGTGGAAAACGAATACTTATTGCTTGCTGTTAATGTTATCGTTTGATAACCTATTACGGAATAATTTGTTACGGGATTTTGTAATGTCGAATCTATAATTCCGTCATTATTAAAATCCCAATACCAAAAATCAGGATTATTGCCGGATGTGTCGGTAAATTGAATATTTTCATCAGTTACAGCAACAGTTTTGTCAACAGAAAAATTTGCGGTAACAACCGGCAGAACTGTTATATAATTTTGTTTTATAATAGTATCTGAAGAAGCGCCACCACTACCAAAATTATTGCTCACGGTCAAAGTTACAGTATAAACACCGGTGGAATCATAAACAAAGCCCGGATTTTGCAGAGTTGAGTCTATTGATCCATCATTATTAAAATCCCATTCCCAATATTGTGGATTGTTTATTGATAAATCGTTAAATTGAACAGATAATGACACTACACCTGTTAAAACATTTGCGTTAAAGTCTGCTATTACTATACTTGGCTTTACCACAATATAGTTAGTTTTAGCAATAAAATCCGAGGAGGCGACTCCGGCGCCAAAATTATTGCTAACTAAAAGCGCTACGGTATGAGCACCGGTAGAATTATATATAAAACTCGGGTTTTGTTCCGTTGAATCAACACTTCCATTATTGTCAAAGTCCCATTGCCAAAATTGAGGGCCATTAATTGATTCATCCGTAAACTGAACGGCAAGCGCAACTTTTCCCGTTAACGGCTGTGCTGAAAAATCGGCTTGCAAAGTTGAATATACATGAATATAATTTTCTTTTAAGCAACCGGCAGTTTCCCCGACTGAATTGCTTACTGACAAAGAAACAGAATATGTTCCCGTAGATGTGTAATTGTGAAAAGGAAAGCCTTCGTCGAAGCCTTCAACATCAATAATTCCATCATTCTCAAAATCCCAGCGATAATAAATATTTTCTGTATGAATTCCGTAAATTGAACTGCTAAATGTACAAAACAAATTACCTATACCGTTAGTTTTATCAGATGCAAATGTTACAGAAATTGCCGGACACTCATAAGCACCCATATCAACAATGCCATCAACAATGCGTGGATTGCCATCCAAATCTTTTGCGCCAGCCATCCAAGGCATGTTGGTCCCGGCATTTATGCATGGAGAATTTGTTTTTAAATGATAGTTGCCGAATGTTATGTCTATAAATTGTGGATTATTTGTAATTATACCGTTATCAAGATTTGTCCAGTTCTCTATGCAATTATAAATATTTACTGATGGAGTACCAATTATTTCTGAGCCAGTATTATTCCACAAAATGGAGTTTTGAAGGATGCCGCCGGCCTCAAAAAAATCCACGCCAACGCCGTAATTACCGCTGATAGTGCAGTTTTGAATTGCGCCACCATCGCAAGTCACACCGCCACCATAATCAGCCGAATTTCCGCTGATAGTGCAGTTTTGTACAGTCCCCCCCCCCATGCATTTCACTCCGCCACTATTACTAGAAGCCGAATTTTCGCTGATTATGCAGTTCTGAACCGTGCCACCAGAGCAAAATATACCGCCGGCATAATTAGCAAAACCATTTCTAATAGTAAAACCGTCAATTGTGCCAAAACTAACCAAATAAAAGCATCTATGCGAATCGCTTCCATCAACAATAGTTTTTTCTGCTCCATTAACACTTTTAACAGTTATATCTATTGTAACAGAAATTTGGGAATTCGGATAATACGTGCCATCATTTACAAGGACCGTATCTCCTGCAGAAGCAGCATCAACGGCATCCTGAATATTTGTCGCGGCATTTGCCCAGGAGCTAAACGGCGAAACATGGCCACCCGTTTTTGAAACATAATTTGTTGCGGCATTTATATTTTGTGTGAAGAAAAAAACAGCGATTAGAATTGAAATTGTTATAATCTTATTTTCCATTGGTATTCCTATTAAATTTATAATTTCTGATTTTAGGTTTCCATTAATCCACAACTCCATCAATCCATTAATCCATTTATTTATATATACGCAAATTCTCGCTTTTGGTTGCAGCAACACCGAAAATTTGTGACAAATAATTTGACATAGCGGCAATATTATATCAACCCACATACAAATTTACAAGCCTACGAATTGCCTCATCCAAAATCTACTCCAAATAGGTTTGTAGTGCCGGAGAAGATGATTTGCAGGCACGGCTTAGGCCCCAGCATGCGCGGGGCGCTTGCGCGAAATTGAATTTATAGTGATGAATTTAAAATTTATATTACTACCGTCCCATAAGAAATATAATTTATTTAAATATTTAATTATGAACACGAGTACGGCGTTACTTCGTTGCTGTCACAAATTATTCTGTCACAAAATTTAACTTGAAAAAAGAAACAATAAAAATCACATAAATAAAGAGTATAACTATAAATTAAAAAATTGTTTTGTCGTAAATTGTTTTGTCAAAATAATTAAAAACTACTGACAGAACGATTATTGACCCCAGCATACGCGGGGCACGGCAAAACAATTAAAAAATTAAATATTGCTTTTTGAAAAGTTGAATGTAAAACGTAGTGTTTATCGTTGGTTTAACCGCTGGATTTTAACCTGTGGGATGGTAGTGATTTGGAATTACATTTTTAATACAAATTTATTTTTCAATCTAATATCTCTTGAAGAAGCTCCAATCAATATTTCAAAACCACCAGGTTCTGCAACCCACTCCTTTTTCTTTACATCGTAGAATGAAAGATGGCTTTTATCTACTTTAAAAGATACTGTTTTGCTTTCTCCTGCTTTTAGACTCACACGTGCAAAACCTTTGAGCGATTTAACTTCCCTTTCTACACTTGCTTTTGTATCACTAATATATAATTGTACAACCTCATCTCCATCTACTTTACCGGTATTGGTAACGGTCAATGAGATTTCAAGTGTATCGTTTTGAGAAATCTTTTCTGATGATAATTTTATATCAGAATACTCAAAAGTTGTGTATGAAAGTCCATGGCCAAACGGGAAAAGCGGTTTGATATTATATTTATCAAAATGGCGGTACCCAACAAAAATACCTTCTGAATATTCAGCAAAAGTTTTTTCACCGGGATATGTTTTAGACGCAGGATGGTCTTCCCATTTCTTCATAAAGGTCACAGGTAGTTTTCCTGAAGGGCTAATTTTTCCGAATAGGATTTTGGCAAGTGCTGTTCCGCCCTGTTCTCCCGGATAAAAAGCTTCAATAATTGCCGGGACTTTATCACCCCACTCTGTCATTAACATAGCTGAACCATTATTCAAAACAACGACAACATTTTCATTTACATTTAATACTTCCCTGATGAGTTTTACTTGCATTGGAGGCAATTCCAGGTAATCGCGGTCACGCGCCTCACCTTCAAGATTTTTAGCTAAACCGGCGTTAATAATTACCATATCAGATGCTTGTGCTAATTTAACTGCATCCTCAAGCTCCGTACCTTTTTCAACAGGAGCAATACCTAAACGAGCTCTACATGTTCCAATATTTTCATAAAACTCAACTTTAATATCATAAAGTTTTCCTTCTTCAAACTCATAATAATCAGTTTTAAATTGTCCCGGTGCCTGGTCTGTCCATGCGTTTATCACAAGATTACCATCGATAAACAATTTAACACCATTATCAGCTCTAACACCAATTTCATATTGCCCGTTTCCCGGCGATTTTAATTTACCTGTCCATCGGATAGAAAATTTATCATCGTTTACAATACCCGGTACCGGTGATATATCTTGTCCCCAGCTAAAGTTAATTCTATCGTCAATACGACTGGCAACCGGTTTGCCTTCTACCTCTTTGTTATTGAAGAATTCAGCTTTTATACCAGGTGTTTTACCATCTTCAAGCACATACATACTTGCAGGTGCAATAGGGAGTTCTTTTCTTTTTTGTTTTACACCAAACTCATATTTAACTTCAATCTTGTCTCCCACTAACGCCTTAACGCCCTCCAAAGGCGAAATAGCATTAATAGCATCTAAATGACCTGAACCATCACCACCTAAACGGGCTGTTGAAGCATTTGGCCCCAACATTGCAATAGTTTTAATTGCATTTTCATCAAGTGGTAAAAAGTTTTTTTTCTGCCCGGGCAGTCGGTTATTTTTAAGAAGTACAATACTTTTTTCAGCTGTTTCTAAAGCTAAAGCAATACGCTCTTTAGTGTTAATGTATCCACCATAAGAATCTACAGACTCATCAAACAATCCGGCTTTTAACAATACTCTTAATATTCTACGAACCTTATCATCAAGTAAGCTCTCATCTACTTCATCATTTTTAACAGCTTTCAACAAATCTGCCCCTAAATATTTACCATTTGGCATCTCTAAATCAAGTCCTGCTTTGGCTGTTTTTACAGTTGACTTAACAGCTCCCCAGTCAGAAATTACAATTCCTGAAAAGCCCCAATCTTCTTTTAAAACATCATTAAGCAGATACTTATTTTCATTACAATAATCACCATTTACAATATTATATGCACCCATTATACTCCAGGTATCGGCTTCTTGGACGGCGGCTTTAAATGCAGGAAAATATATCTCGCGCAACGCACGCTCGCTTACTCTGGCATCAACATCAAAACGGTTCCACTCTTGATTGTTTGCGACAAAGTGTTTAGTACAAGTTACTACATTTTTGCTTTGAATGCCCTTGATTAACGGCACTGTCATTCTTGACATCAAAAACGGGTCTTCGCCAAAACTTTCAAAATTTCTACCACCATAAGGCGTACGAGAGATATTTACACCGGGACCTAACAGTAAATTAAATCCTAAAATCCGGGTTTCATCACCTATCTCTTTTCCTATTCTACTTACCAGATCTAAATCCCATGCTGCACCCCAGTTAATTGGTGCTGAATAGACAGTTGCAGGACCTTTTCCTCTTGGGCCAACGGGGCCGTCAGTCATAACCAATTCAGGAATACCCAAACGATTATTAGGTTTAGTTTTAAAATTATCACCTGAAATTTGATCTATTTTTTCCTCTAAAGACATTTTACTGAGCAAATCTTCAACTCGTTTTTCAATGATTTCTGCAGAAGTGTTTAACGTTTCGGTGCTTTTATATACAGCCATTCCCCCTTGAGGAAATGTGTTTATTGAAGAAAAAATTAATGCAATTGTTAGTAATTTTAATTTATTCATTTTAATATAAGCTATGTTGCGCTATGTAATTCCTGACGAATTTTTTCAGATAATATCGTTTTGATGAAAGATTGATAAGGCACATCTTTTTTATTCGCCATAACTTTTATTTGGTTAAGCATCATTTCCGGCATACGAATTGAAATGCTTTTTACAGACGGTTTTAATTTTGGTAAAACAGCGATTTCCGCTTCGTTCCAATTTATATATTCTGAAGAATCATGATTCTGCCAAAAGCGTCTTTCTGCCGCTTCAGATTTAAACTCAGGAATTTTCTTTTTCATAATATTAGTATATTAATATCATATACATTTGTCAAGCAAAAACGCTATCATCTCATAGGATTTAAATTTAATATCAAAAAATATAAATAAAAAGAAACTCTCGCGAAGACGCCTAACGAAGTAACGCTGTACTCACGTTCAAGGCGCAAAGGTTAAATTCAAAAACGATTTAAGATTTAAGAAGTAATAAATCGAATTGAACACCGAATATCGATTAACGATTTAAGATTTAAGAAGTTAATAAATCGAATATCAATAATTTATGAGATGGTAGTAGGGCGAACGAGGATTACTTCGGCATTGGCTGCCCGTCAACTGTAGGTCCATCGATAACAAGGATATCAGGACCGCCTTTGGAATTTTTTTTGAAATAAGCACGGTCAATTGCCAGAGCGCGTGGCAGGCTATTATTCAGATCTTTATGAGTATGATACACAAATAACATTTCCGAAACGTTATTTATCCTAAATTGCAAAAAAAATTGCTGGAGGGTCGCCGTCCCCGGCGACCTACGTCCCGCAAATAATCAATCCTGAAATATCAGGCTTTCCAATGGTTAGGACGCTGAGGACAGCGCCCCTCCAAAATTTATATCTGGATTTGTCCCTAAATATCCTTTTTCGAGCTACCCTTAATCAAAGAACAGGTTTTTTCGATAACTTTTTGTCCTTAAATAAAGGGAGATATTTCTTGTGCGCTTGCATTAGCTCAATTGTCATTTCTCGTATTTCATCAAGTGTGCATTTCATCGACGTTAACGGATCCATCGCCATCGCCTGAAAAACTTTTTCTGGGTCGGTTTCCAGTGCGGCCTCAACAGCAAGTTGCTGAACAATTACCTGTCGCGCATTTATCGCCGCGAGATGTGTTGGCAAATCCCCTACTTTTATCGGCTGAATTCCGTTCTTATCAATATAGCACGGAACTTCAACGCAGCATCCATCAGGAAGGTTATCAATCAAAGAATCATTGCGAACATTTCCGTGAATAATTGCCGGTTCGCCACCTGCGAGAGCGTTAAGTATTCTTGAACCATATTCCAGACTACGATTCAGATCAACCGGAGTTTCCCAGTCAGCCATTTTTTTCATAGTTTTTTTCCAGTCACGCCTGCAGTACAATTCTTTTATGAAACCGTGTACTCCATTCCAGCTTCCGCCTTTACAGAATCTTTTTACATGTTTCTTACTTTTACGAAACCAGGGATGGTATTCAGTATTATGACCACTTGATTCCGTAACCGGAAATCCGAAATATTTAACCATTTCCATCCGTGAAGTATCTTTATCCCGTATTTCTTTTTTCAGGGCAAGTTTACGAATTTTAGGTAAAAGATCAACTCCGTCTTTTTCAAATTTTGTAAACCACGCCTGATGATTTATTCCGGCGCATTCAAAATTAACATCTTCTATTTTAACGCCGAGTCTTGCCGCCCATTCATGAGAAGTACCCTGAACGGAATGACAAAGTCCAACGTATTTAATTTCAGGAACAGCTTTATAAATTCCCCAGCTGAGCATACTCATCGGATTAGTGTAATTAAGTAAAAAAGCATTCGGGCATATTTCAACAATTGCTTTTGCTATTTCAACAAGCGGTGGCAAAGTGCGAAGGCAGCGCATAATTCCGCCTGGAGTGAGAGTATCACCAATACATTGGTCAACGCCGTATTTCATTGGGATATCAATTTCTTTTTTTATTGCATCATATCCACCAACAAGAATGCTTGTAATCACATAATCGGCATTTTCGAGCGCTTTACGATGGTCAGTAGTCACGCTGTAAGTTGCATTTTTATAATTACCTTCCTTAAAGATTCTTTTGATAATTTTACCTGCATAAGCCAGTCGTTCTTTATCAATATCCACAAGAGCGAAATGAGCGTCTTTAAGTTTATCGTAAGTAAGAATATCAGCAGTTAACCTGCTTGAGAAAACTAAACTTCCGGCGCCGATAATAGTAATCTTTTTCATTTGTTGTCCTTTTTTTGTTGTATAGTATAATTATTGTATTTTTCTGGGTAGGTAACACTATAATGAGTAACTTTGACTCCTTCTTCCCATGGCCACTGCATAATTGTTCTCAGCTTTAGATTTAAAGATTTTGCTTTCTTATACAATAAGCGGAATTGCTTCGCGTTATTATAGTAAGTCTCCTGAATTATAATCGGCTTACGATGTTCATTTTTGGAACGCAATTCTTTTTTTACAATTTTCAGCGCGGCTTCCGGCTCTCCATAAATATCAATTGCGTATTGTGAAGGATTGTATTCTATAGTACTGGCTCGCAGGTTATCGATCATCCCGCTTACTCTGCCTTTACACGGTACTACAGAAACTCCATATGTATCATTGGTACCAAATGTAGAAACATAATTATCCCACATTCTTCTGTTGTATTCAGGATTTTTGCCACGTGTTTGTCCTCCGCCTTCGGCATGAAGATCATACCATTTTTGAATATTAGAACCTGCGAACACCGATTCAACGGCATTACGGACATTCACAAGGAAGCTCCAATTTTCCAGAAAATAAAGTTCATTCCATTTTTTCCATCCTAATGGTTGAGCCGGCCCCATTGGACAAAACCGTATTTGTATTTCATTAAATCCGAGTTCTTTGATTTTCTTCATAACGTTTATTATATTTTGCTCGTACTGCCAATATAA
>JAUVKG010000033.1 GCA_030596365.1 Chlamydiota bacterium
AAGATGTCTTCCTGATGAAGTATTTGACATGGTTCTGTAGCTATGCTTTTTGCAAGGCATCTCAGCTTATCCATATCTCTGACTTTAGCTTTGATTTCAATATTGTATGGCAAATTTCACTCCATATTTATGCCGTCGTTGCGGCGCTAACGTCTGAACTGAGCAGCGACACAAAAAACAGTTGCACAAGCCGTCGCGCCCCGCGTATGCTGGGGTCTGCTCCAGTGATTTTGTTATTTGTTAAAATTCTTTTAACTTTTTACTTGAGAGTTGAAAATTCGGAGTTGGAACTTTTCTAACACCATTTCGGAAATAACATTTAACTTATATATAATATACAGAATACTAAAAAATTATATATTTTTACTCTCGCCTAACGAAGTAACGTGTATTCCCACATAAATTCTCCTTTAAGCCAGTATCCAATATGTCACAGAGGGGATTTATCTGACACTTGACACCTGATCACGGCGTTCTTTGCCTGTGCCATTGGACAGTAATCATCGACAACAACTCTTCTTTTCTCCTTGTTTATTCTCTCATATTCCCGAAAGGCTGGCCGCAGACTAAAGTTGCTGTTGACTATGCCGTAATTGTGTCCAGTGTAATTTGGGAAAGTATACCAGAAGATCTTGTCAACCTTTGGGTGTTTGATAAGTTGTGTATAGGTGTTCCTGAGGATCTTTGCCTGATCCTTCAATTGAGCAGGATCAGAGCCCTTCGTGTCCATACCAATCTCTGTAAGCCAAATTTGCTTATCTCCATCCCCATTCTTCAGCATTATTTCATAGGCACAATTGATCTTGTCGATTGACTCGACTGTGCTGAATTCCGGATCTCCTGAATAGGGATGCATCGCGAATATATCGAAGTAGTTCGCTATTCCATTGTTGTAGAGCTTCTGTAGCGCGTGTTCTTCTGCACCTGGCCGCAAGCGCCATACATGAATACCATCAAATGCTAAGCCGCCAAGTATCACACGATTTTCTGGGTTAACCTTCTTCAGTTCTATATAGGCTGTTTTGAGGAACTTTGCATATTTTTTCAGATCTGATTTCCAGAAAATCCAATCAATCTCGTTGTATATCTCCCAGTAGTTGATCCTGTCCCCGTACCTGTTCGCCATCATCGAAACATGAGCTCGCCAATCAACTGCGGTTGTTGGGGAGTATGCCCACGAATCCTTCTCGCCAGGCGCCTCTGACGCCCACGAAGGTGGTGCTCCCAGCTGCAGGTATACTTTTATTTTCTCTTGAAGAGCTAACTCGATGATGAGATCTAATCTGTCAATAACTTTCTGCTTATTCTTGCCTCTGAAGGGTTCTATCTGGTTCCAGTGAGCACCTACCCTTATCCACTGGATTCCTGCTTTAGCAAGATTCCTTATGCTTTGGCGGACTTGTTCGTCCGTGAAGCCCGGCTCACCCCAACTGGGCAACCGGAGGAAATGTGTTCCGATACCGTAAGGTTCATAGTTAGGCGAGGGAATCGTTGTGCCTTCTGCCTGAAGATCAATGCCAGGCAGTTGCTTTATTGAAATATCGTCGAGGACGACAGAAGCGGTTCCGTTTATACCAAAGTGTATACGGTAGTCGTTGACTCCAGTGGGGAGCACAATGTTCATCTTGTGGGTGCTAATAGGTTTCGGGCATTCCCGCCACGGTAACCATCCCTTGTCAGGTCCCTGCGCCTGCTCCGATCTGGCCAACATGTAGAAGAACGAATCAGAGCCTTTCAGTTCACAAGATGCGTATTTGAATGAGATCTCGTAACGTTTGCCTCCTTGCATTGATACTCCGTTCGTATGTGTTACGAACAGGTCAAGCCACTTTTCGTTGGCTTTGGTTGTACTCAGGCGCAAAGAAGCCTTGCCGAAAATGGATTCGCCAGAGTTCGTAATGATTTCACAGTAATTCGACCGAACCCAATGGGCGGCTTGGTGGCCTTCAAAATCAAACAGTGCGACCATGATTGGATTTGTGGCCATCCGCTGTGTATGGCAACACCCTGAAACAAATACGCATATCCAAGCAATAAATATGATATATGTTACGGTTTTCATTTTTCCTTTATCGAACTATATAATTATACAATATGCCACAGAGGGGATTTATCTGACACCTGATCACGGACCACGGACCACGGATTACGGATTACGGATTACGGATTACGTCGTTCTCTGCCTATAGAGATTTTTGTCAATTACATTCAACATTTCCTGTTGATTGAGAATTCCGCCGAGGAAAGCATTTACTTGTTCGCAGTAATTTTCCGGTGACTCAAGGATTTCATTATATTTAACGTAAAGCACGTTAAAATTAGTTTTATTCTTGAGCTGCTTTTTTAATTTTTCGAGATGATTTCCATACATTTCAGCCATTTTATCATCCGATATTTTATCCGTCTGTTCACCTCTCCTAATAAGCATTTTATGCTGAGAAGCAAGGATTTCATCGATGTTCCTCAACATAAAAATTACTTTGTAGGAATAATTGTCCGGTAAGTGCTGCAAAAGCATGGAAATGATTTTCACAACTTTTCCATAGGCATCAGGCAGCCAACCTTTATCAGTTTGCAACTGCTTAACGCGTTCGAATTCGTAATAACCTTTCGGGTTATCTTCGTCAGCGACTCTGATATTATCAATTAGAGGTGGCAATCCGCCTGCATCGAGCATTTTCATTATCATTGAAGTACCTGAACGAGGAAGTCCGGAAACAATGAAGATATATTTTTTTTGATTTTTGCCGAAAAGTTTAGAGAACAATTTCTTCATATTTATAAATTAAGTTTAAGAATTTGTTTCTTTAAACCGAGAAAAGCAAAATATATTCCAAAATCCGGATAGTTTTCTCTTAATGCGTTGAAGTTATCAATAGGATCGTAATTTAATTCTTCTTCACTAAGTTCATATCCTACACATTCGGCTACAAGATCGATTCTTTTTGACATCCAGGCTTCAATGACAACCGGTATGCCCACAGATTTAAGCCAGTCGATATTTTCGTGTTTACGAATAACCGGCTGAGTAATAATGAATTCTGCCCCGGCCTCAATTTTTCTTTTCATTTTTTCGCGTTCGCTTTCCGCAGGTTCGTAATGGTTATAAGCGACACCGAAGCGGAAGAAATCCGGATATTCACGTTTGATGTATTTAATCAATTCTACGGAAGTGATACAATTAACATCATAGCCAAGTTCTTCCGGTGAAAGTCGATGCAAGCGCTCATCTCCATCGCCACTAATGGCAAGAATATTTTTGACGCCGTTATCGACCATGGTTTTAAGAATTCTGTCAAAGTCATCTTTACGGTGAAAAGCATTAAGATGAATAAGCAGTCGCTCCGGTTTTATAGGCATTTCTGTAACTTCGATAGTTTCAAAAGCTTCGAAGGAAAGCAGTCCCATCGGATTATCAGTAATACATATTACAAAATCTTTATCGAGTGTTGCTTCGTATTTTGTAGCAAACTTTTCCAGGTCTTTGTCAATATCATCGCTTTTTTGTTTAGGTGTCATCACCTCATTGAAATATATTTTATTTTGAACTGAGTCAATCATTTTACCCTCTCTTATAGTTAGTTTTAGTTAGTTGATGTTAGTTTCCAAGGTCAAACGTCAAGCGCCAAACCTTACCCGGCATGCGCCGAGCGCTTCGCGAACCCAAGCGTTCCAACAGCAGGAAATCAAATTTGTCCCGTATTTCGGGAGAAATTTAATCAGTCGGGACACACGGTTAGTTAAAATTGTCCCGACAACGTCAAATCTTATATCTTTTCTGTACGGGCGGCGGATATATAATCCATACAATATTCATCTTTACCGAGCATGGCAAGAGTGGCGAGCATAGCTCCCAGCATCCCATCGGCTGTATTATCAATAATAGCTCCATCAAGACCCGCTTGTATCAGCAGCACGAAGAAAGCTCTGTTCATATGGATGCGTCTTGGAACACCGTAAGAAACGTTGCTGAGGCCGACCATTGTGTGCATTTCAGGATAATTTTCATGAATATATTTGATTCCCGCTATTGTATAAGCAACCTGTTCGGGGTTACTTGAAACCGGTTGTACAAGAGTGTCCATGTGAATCCGGTCGAGAGAAATGTTGTTTTCTTTCATTAATACAACAAGATTATCTACAACACGGATTCTTGCGTCAAGATCCGGCGGCATACCGTTGTCATCCATAGTAAGCGCGATTGCGTGAGTATTATATTCAATAACAAGAGGAAGAGTATTTTCTATACGAGATTTTTCTCCGGTTATTGAATTAATAATAGTGCCCGGACGATTGCATATTTCCAAACCTGCTTTCAGAGCATCCGGATTGGCTGAATCAAAAGAAATAGGAAGTTCAGTGGCTTTACTAACGAGTTCGGTAAGCCATATCATATCTTCGACTTCTTTAGATGGATCTCCTCCGGCGTTAATATCGATATGAGTAGCACCCATATGTTCTTGTTTTTTGACTTCATTGACAACGAAGTCGATATCGCGTTCCCAGATTCTTTCCCGCATTTTTTTGCGAGTCATATTTATACGTTCGGCGATAATAGTAATATTGCTCATCATAATTCTCCGTTAGTTTGTTAAATGTTGATAATATTATATAAGTTTATTTTTTAAAGTCAATAGCTAAATAAGTTCCTATCTTTATTCGTTTAACAGAATTTTTAACGCGTATTGTTGAGAGTTTATCAACGGTAATAGTTAATAATCTTTTTTTATAACTCGTGTGTATATCAGCGGTAAATTTACGAGTCAGCCATTCACGGTTGTTTCGTGGCAGAACCACCGTATCAAGTAATTTATCATTTAATTTAATTGTAACACGAACAGGCTTTTGGTAAAATTTTAAATTAACCGGTGAACGCAGCAAAACTTCAAAAACTCCGTTGTCAGGAATCTTAATGTTTAATGCAGCACGTTTTCCCGTATATCGGTATTTAATTAATTTTCCTGAACTGCTATCTTCGCGCCAGTCGGATAATCCTTGCGATTCCCTGTCGAAAACATTTTTGAAAATAATATTAGTGGCAAGTACAAATCCAAGCTGTCTTGGCGGGGTTTCATTAGGCGGCTGCCAGGTTTTGTCACAGTCAAAAGTTAATTCAGCCGGTTCTGACAAAGAAGAAAAAGTGTAAATTTCGTAGTCACGCCAGTCCGGAGTATTAATTTTCAGAGAATCGAGATAAATTCCGTTAAGTTTTACTGTAATATTTTTCGGATTTTGCTCTGAAGTGTTTGGATTAATTGCGGCAATTTTCAACAAGATTACTTTATTGTCTTTGGGGATTTTTATTTTTTCACCGGCGAATTTATGAGTCCATCTGTAATCAAATTGATTGTTCCATTTTTCAACATTGTAGAATCCAAAATCATACGGCAGATTATAACGCTTGTGAATAGAATCGTATGATAATGAACCGAGAACATTATGCCCTTGCGCAACAAAAATTAATATTATTACAAGAAGTAATATCAACTTGTCGGCACGTTTAAATTTATATATATTCAAATTAGATTTGCTGAAAAATGCAAGCAGAAAAGAAGAAAAAACTGCAACACAAACAGAAACTTCAGGCGCTTGTAAATGCGCTCCGAAAATATAAAGGAACTGAATTGTTGATAAAGCTGAGATTACAGTAATTACAGACAACTTAATATCAGCCAATCTTTCCGATTTTACACCTTTAATAATAGCCCAAATAAATGCCGCGTAAAACCATATCCAAAATATTATACCTGCAATTCCGGTTTCAGAAAGCCAGTGGAGATATTGGTTCCATGCATTATCAACCGGAGTTTCCATTGATGTTTTTAAATTGTAATTTGAAATTTCTGTCGGAAAAGATCCTATTCCAATCCCGGTAAAAGGATAGTCCTTCCACATGGTAATAGCTTGTTTCCATTGCCATTCCCGTCGGTCAACTACACGTTCAGACTTCGAAAGATTTAAACGTTGGGTGTACTTCTGCAATCTCCTTAATAGCGGATTGTCGGTATTTGATGATGAACTAATAATACCGGTTGCAAAGAAGGGGATAGCGAGAATAATTACAAAAGCCACACCGGAAATTATCAAAGTGTTTTTTCGCGATTTGTAATTAATTAGCGTACGGAAAAATATTATTAACAAAACTATTAAAGTTACAAGAATAATTCCCAGCAAAGCCGAACGAGAACCGGTTAAAGTGATAATATATAAACCTGCAAGTGAGGAAAACGCGAAAAGAATTTGTTGCGCACCCTTCTCTGATATTGCATAAGAAACAGCTGCGGGAATAAATAAAAATAGAAATAATCCCAAAGAATTCGGATCGGTCATACCGCCGCTTACACGTTTGGCTTCCTGCCATGCTGCCTCACTAAGCATACAAAACTTCGGATTAAATAAATTTTGGTAAAGAGCGGTTAATATTACAGGAATAAGCATGATTGACCAAATGGTAATCATCTTTTTGAAAAGTTTATCTAATTGAAGCTTGCTGCTCGCGTTGTTGTGCCAAATATCATAAGATGCAATAAATAACGAAGGAAAAATAAGTAGCTTTAGAATAGAAAGAATTGAATGTTTGATAGCTTGTGAAGCAAGAACTCCTGACGCGTTAACCCATCCGTTTTTGAATGTGTGTGAGAAAATCGGATAGAAATCGGAAAAACGCAGAGCTGTCCAGATACCGGAACTGACCCCCACAAAAATAATGAAAAATAAAGGTACAGCAATGCTGTTTTTCAAAGCCGTTTCTTTTTGAGTGGCTAATTTATTTGCAATCCATCCGAGAACAAAAGCAAATGAAAGAAAAATAAGCGCTTGGTGAGCGCCGAGCATAAGTGCCCTTGAAGGCAGATTAATTACAGGAGCTAAAGCGATAAAAAGCCACCATCCTGATATTGGTAACCGGTACGTGGCAGCGAAAATAACAAAACAAAGCAATGAAAACACAGCAGAATAGGCGAACGATGGTGGAGCAAAGAAATAAGCTGATATGCACCAGGCTAAAACAGCGGTGATAAATAACAATATATTTATAAATCTACGGATTTTCATAAAAATCAACTTATTACCGATTACCGATTACCGAATACCGATTCATATCCCCCTGAATGCAAAAAAGAAGGTCTGTATTAAAATCACAATATCAAGTAAAAACGATTGCTCATGAACATAATAAAGATCATAATCCATGTTCTCATGAATAGCTATGCTTCTGTCAGCACTTAATTGCCATAAACCTGTTATTCCAGGCTTCACACGAAGACGTTCGTATTGGAGTTTGTTATACCCATCAACAATGAATGGCATTTCCGGGCGCGGACCGACCAAAGACATGGAACCGAGCAGTACATTTAAAAGTTGCGGTAATTCATCTAAGCTGGTTTTTCTCAACCATTTGCCGACTTTTGTGATACGGTTGTCTTTACCATTGAGTGGATTTACTTCGTATTTGTTTGTATCGCTTTTTAGTGTTCTGAATTTATAAATTGAGAAAGATTTTCCATTTAAACCAATTCGGGTTTGAACAAAAATCGGATTGCCTTTGCTGTCAAGACGAATGATTAACGAGGTTATCAGCAAGAGTGGAGAAAGTAAGATTAGCAAAATCAGACTTGTAATAAAATCAAATATACGTTTGAAAAATAAATATATGTAGTGCTGAGATGTATTTTTTACTGATATCATAGGAATACCGGCAATGTTTTTTGTGACTGTACGATGAATTGACAGTTCATAAACATTGGGAACAAACCTGTAATGAATATTATTTTCCATACAATAATTCATTATACTTACAATCTTTTCTGTCGTTCCGCTTGGCATAGCAACGAGAACTTCATCTGCAGCATATTGATCAACATATTTCTTTAAATTATCCCCTGTGCTGATAACGTTTAAGGACAAACGTTTTGCTTGATTGTAAATAACTCTGGTGTTGGTAAGTTCAGCACCATCATCAATAAAGCCTACTACAAACATTCCGAATGCGGGAAATTCATTTAGTCGTCTGGCAATAAGTTTACCGGCTTCTCCGGCGCCGTAAATAATTACACGCTTGGCGCCGGTGCCTTTAGAATGCAGCCAATGTTGAATTTTATTGAAAATCAATCTTGCTAACATGATACCTGAGATACTGAGTATGGAAGCAAAGCCAAATATTCTTCTTGAAAACAGTTTGTTTTGAATATCTCTGGACGGGTATGTAAAGTAAGCGTAATAAACTGCCAGAAAAAGAATTGCAGCGATGATATAACCAATAATTACATTTTTATATTCTTTTACGTGAAGAATACTTGTGTCTTCTTTATATAAACTAAGAAAAGCATAAACTATTACCGTAATAATACCCACCCCGAAAGCAATCGTTAAATAATGACGGTCAGCAGAGGGAATGTAGTATAAAGTCGGGGAAAGTTCGGCCTGGTACAAAGCGCATATCTTAGGAGTATTAATAAAGTAGATTTTATATCCGAGATAAAATGCCGCATATATTACAGCGAAATCTGTAAATAATCTTATTATACGAAGCATAATAATAAACCATTTATTTAGCCATTTTATAACCATTATTATTGTTCAGTTATCAGTTATCAAATATCAAGTATCAAGTATCAAGTATCAAGTATCAAGTATCAAGTATCAAGTATCAAGTATCAAGCATTTCGCCGCCTTCTTCAAGTTCCTTTCTCGTAATATGTGTTCCGGGCAGCATCCACATAATAAAACCAACGCTGCTTAACGAAAGCATTGACAAGCGAAGTAAAAGAGTAAATGCAAAAGCCAAACCGGTATCTTCTTTTATGCCGAATCTTGAAAAACACCATATAAAAGAAAGTTCACCTGTGCCGAGACCACTTGGGCTAATTGGTAGTGACAGGATTAAAGTTCCGATGGGAAAAACAATAAAGTAAGCGTAAAAAGGAATGTCAAAACCAAGACCTGTACCAAAACACCAACCGATGACGCACATTATAAGCTGAAGGAAAATAGATTCCAGCATAGCGATTACGGCTGTCCATTTATGTTCTTTATAATTATGCAGAGCATCAATAATTCTCAGAAAAATGGCTTGTATTTTATTGACAAGCATAATAAAAACACCCGTTTTCTGCAATGTTGAGAATTTAATATATTTTGTCCACCAGTTCTTTGTGAAAATAACGCAAACTGCGGCGGCAGTTCCGAAAAGTAATAAGAGTACTGCTGAAAGAAGTGAACGGAAAGAATCATCTTTCCACATCGTGGCAAGAATTGCGCACGCGGCAATGATAAGCACTGCTGTCATTCCCATTATTCTATCGAGAAAAACAATTGTTACGCTTTCGGTTTTTTTTGTATCTGTTTCTCTGGAAACGTAATATGATTTTACTACATCGCCACCTGTTGAGCCAAGTGAGAATAAATTAAAAAAATATCCAATACAGTTATATTTGAATGTAAGCCAGAATCCTAAACTTACTTTTTGAGCGTGTAAAAGTATTTGTAAGCGGTGAGTGCCTATAAGAACAACAATCCAGTGTAACGAAAGCGCAAGCAGAAAATACCACCAGTTCATTAATTTAAGTTTTTGAACGAACTGTGTGAAGTCAACTTTGAGAAAAATAAATGTAAGAAGAACTGCAGCGAGAATAAATTTCGCGTAGATGAAGATATTTTTTTTAAATTTATTTGTCGCCAAAATGTATTTCTATTTCCGGTTAATTAATTATTATATCATTTTTAATGTATTTTAAAAGAATAAATCAATTTTTTTCGTTGCTTTATCTGATTCCGCCTTCGGAGAACCGCAGGTTGCTTTTATGCACGCAATATCTCCAAGAAGTTTTACAGGAAGATTGCCCCCTTTAACGCCGATTTCAGAATACATTAACCAGCTGAACAAATCGCTCATCTGTTTTTCATTTATTGCACGAACATGTTTTTCAATACGCTGCGGCTCGCGAAATTTATAAAAATTTCTGTATAAAGCGCCGCTTCGAAGCGCCTCACGCGCTTCCTGCAAGTTGATGGCGGCTGTTGTAATAATTGCGTGCCGGTACATTTCATCCAAACCTGTTTTTTCCAACTCTGATAAATGTTTAAATACCGCTTCGGAATCACCGTTCAAAATATAATTCGAAAGCGCCCATTCGTTTCGTGCTGCCGAATCCAAACAAATAAAAGCGACATCGTTTTCTGTTATGTTTTCAGTTTCGCCAACGTAAAGACAAGCTTTATCAAGTTCGTTTTTTGTCGTGAGAGCGTCATTTCCTGAGAGCTTTTTTATAAGTTCAACAGCGCCTTTGGTTATAGTTTTTTCATACTGCTTTTTTACGTAAGCGGGAATATCTTTAATACTGTCGGCTTTGCATTCAATAACGATATTACTTTTAACAGCAAATTTTGAAAACTTTGTGCGTTTGTCAAAATAACCGAACACAAGAACAAGTAAAACATCATCTATCTTATTTTCAATCGCTTTCTCAAAAAAATCGGCAATGGTGTCCAAATCGGTGGTGGCAAGTTCATCCGCGTATTTTACCCATATAACTCTGAAACCGCCCATCATAGAAATGGTTTCCGCTGCGCCAACAATTGTACCGCCTGTAACTGATTCACTATCCGCATGCATAACTTCGAGGCAGAAATCCTTTGTGCCCGGAGCGATGAGTTCTTTTTTAACAAGAGCAAAAAGATTTTCAACGGCCAGCTTATTTTCTTCTATGATAACACAAGCCGGCCCCGTAGATTTACTTTTTACTTTAGCCGCGAAAGACGCAGGCGTAGATCCAATAGATGTAGTTTTTCTGGTTGCCATGTTATAGGAGGAAATTCTTCGCTGACGCGAATAATTTATTTTCCAGTTTTATGATTGTTATAAATTTCCTGAAATATTATAAATTGCTGATTATTGATATAAATCATTTACCAAAATTAATTTTCTCCTGAAAATAAATTTGCGGTTAAATTCATCTCTCGTACCGCTGCTACTTCATCAAGACGACCTACCGGAGTAGTTATCGGCGCGTTGTGAAGTTTTTCCGGATTATCAATTGCATCTTGAGCTATTTTTTTCATTGCCTCAACAAATGCGTCAATTTCAGCTTTCGATTCTGTTTCAGTAGGCTCTATCATCATTGCTTCTTTCACAATTAGCGGAAAATAAATTGTTGGCGGATGAAAGCCGAGATCAATCAACCCTTTTGCAATGTCAAGCGCGGAAATGCCGTTTTTCATCTGACGGCTTGCAGAAAAAACGCACTCGTGCATGCAAATTTTGTCATATGGTAAATCGAAAAAATCTTTAAGCTTTATACGAATGTAATTTGCGCTTAAAACAGCGTGATCGCTCGCTTCGCGTAAACCATCCGCTCCGAGCATAATCAAATAAGCATAAGCTCGCAATATTATACCAAAGTTACCATAAAAAGCGGATATGTACCCGATTGAACAGCTTGCGTTATAATTTAAAGCAAAAGTTCCGTCATCGCGTTTTTCAATTCGTGATATAGGTAGAAATTCCCGGAGACTTTTAACCACTCCTACCGCTCCGGCGCCCGGTCCTCCTCCGCCGTGTGGAGTTGCGAATGTTTTATGTAGATTCAAGTGAACAATGTCAAAACCAAGGTCACCCGGACGCACGCGTCCGACAAGCGCGTTTAAATTAGCGCCATCATAATAAACCAATCCGTCAATTTCGTGAACTAACTTGCAAATTTCAGAAACCCGGTTGTTGAAAAGTCCAAGCGTGTTTGGTGAAGTAAGCATAACTCCGGCCACGTCATCTGTTAATTCTTTTTTGAAAGTTTCAAAATCCATAACGCCGTTTTCATCACTCGGGATTGTTGTTACCGAATATCCGGCTATAGCCGCGCTTGCAGGATTTGTTCCATGAGCACTGTCAGGAATTAAAATTCGTTTTTTGTTATTACCTTTGTTTTTATGATATGCTGCAATAAGCATCACGCCTGTAAGTTCGCCATGAGCTCCGGCCATTGGTTGAAGTGTCATTTCCGCCATTCCGGTTATTTCGGCAAAAAGTTGTTCAGTGTTATACAATACTTCAAGAGCTCCCTGAGTTAATATTCCACCGTTGCGGAGTTGAGGAAGCAGGGGATGCAACCGTGCGAACCCGTCATTTTTTGCAATTGATTCACATACTTTTGGATTATATTTCATTGTACACGATCCGAGAGGATAAAAATTTGTGTCAATTGAAAAGTTTTTCCGTGATAAATTCGTGTAATGACGGACAACATCAAGTTCTGATACCTCAGGAAGTTCAGCAGAATTCTCGCGCAGCAACGATGATGGAATCTTAGCTTTAAGCGGTGGAACAGAGCAGTCGGGAAGTTGAACTCCCCGTCTTCCGGGAACGGATTTTTCGTAAATAAGTTTCATATATATAATTTAGTGATTTAAAGATTTAACGATTTAATGATTTTGTTATTTTTTAAATATCTTTAATCCGTGCCTCTCTTTTTAGCAAAACTCACTTTTGTAAGTCTTTTAACACCATTCACTTGTCATCTGTCATCTGTCACCTGACACCTGAAACCCCGCCACCGGCTGG
>JAUVKG010000261.1 GCA_030596365.1 Chlamydiota bacterium
CATATTACAGTCACTAACGCCGAGATAGGAAATAAGTTGTCTTATTGTTGTAAGATAAACATAAGCTTCTTCCGGTGAGTGCATATCAGGTTCGCTGACAATTTCGAGTAAAGGAGTTCCTGTACGATTCAGGTCAACCAAACTTCCTTCACCTGAGTCATCATGAATTAATTTTCCCGCGTCTTCTTCAAGATGTGCGCGGGTAATTCCGAAAGTTTTTTTCACTCCGTTCACATCAGCTTCGAATTGACCCAAACCGCAAATTGGCAAATCAAATTGAGAAATCTGATAAGCTTTCGGCAGGTCAGGATAAAAATAATTCTTGCGGTCAAATTTTGAAAATTTCGCTATCTCACAATTTAACATCAATCCGGTCATTACGGCAAAATCTACAACTTGTTTGTTCAGCACAGGTAATGCGCCGGGCAGTCCGAGACACACGGGGCAAACATTTGTATTTGGCGGATCACCGAATCTGTTTCTGCATGAGCAGAAGATTTTAGTGTCAGTTTTCAACTGAGCATGAACTTCAAGACCGATTACTGTTTCGAATTCTAACATATTAGGAGCTGGATTAGTGGCCACGCCAAATGCGTGGTAAAATTAATGGATTAAAGCCGGACAATTTACTCCGCTGCGCTTTGTGACATTTTTGTATTCGCCATAATATTACTGCTTACTGCTTACTGCTTACTGCTTACTGAATTCCGCACACCGCTGGTCGTTTTGTATGAAAATCTGTTGCTTTCTGATACGCATTTGCGAGTTTTAATAACGTTTTTTCGGCGAATGGTTTGCCAAGCAACTGCATTCCAATCGGCAGATTTGTTTTTGAAAATCCGCATGGGATGCTTATTCCGGGAAGTCCGGCCAAATTTACAGAGACGGTAAAAATATCGGATAAATACATTTGCAACGGGTCATCTGTTTTTTCGCCGATTTTAAACGCGGTTGTTGGAGATGTCGGTGTAACTATCGCATCAACTTTTTCAAATGCATTATCAAAATCCTGTTTAATAAGAGTTCTAACTTTTAGCGCTTTCAAATAATAAGCGTCATAATATCCTGAACTCAAAACATAAGTTCCGAGAATTATTCTGCGGATTACTTCATCACCAAATCCCTCACGACGGGATTTCTTGTAAACATCAGCAAGTGATGGCGTGTTCTTCGCGCGAGCGCCGTAATGAATTCCATCGTAACGAGCGAGATTTGAACTTGCTTCAGCAGTTGCTACAATATAATAAGTTGCGATAGCATAATCAGTATGCGGCAATGATATTTCAACAACTTCAGCGCCAAGATTTTGCAAATGTTCCAGTGCGGTTTTAACTGCTGAATTAACTTCCGCGTCAATTCCTGCTTTAAAATATTCTTTAGGAACGCCGATTTTCATTCCGTTAATTTCTCCTTCCAAATTCGCCATGTAATCAGGAACAGAAATATCTGCCGATGTTGAATCTTTTGAATCGTGACCCGCAATAACTTTTAACGCGATTGCTGCATCTTCCGCATTTAACGTCAGCGGGCCAATCTGGTCAAGCGATGAAGCATAAGCAACGAGACCGTAACGCGACACGCGGCCGTAAGTTGGTTTTAATCCTGTAACACCGCAAAGTCCAGCAGGCTGACGAATCGAGCCGCCGGTGTCGGTGCCTATTGTCAATGGAAACTGTCGTGCGGCAACCGAAGCTGCGGAACCACCGCTTGATCCACCTGGAATTCTTTCGATATCCCAGGGATTTTTTGTTTGTTTGAATGCTGAATTTTCTGTTGATGAGCCCATCGCGAATTCGTCCATATTCAATCTTCCAACAATTATTGCTCCTGCATTATTTAGTTTTTCTATCACAGTCGCATTGTAAGGAGGAAAATAACCTTTAAGAATTTTTGACGCGCAGGTACATTCGATATCTTTCTCACAAAGCAAATCTTTCACCGCTATAGGCAAACCGGCAAGCGGACCTACGGATTCGCCATTTGTTCTTTTGGTATCAATTTCGTCTGCGAGTGCAAGTGCCTGTTGGGGGCGAGTATTAAGCAGCGCGTCAATTTTATCATCAGTTATTTCAACGCGTTTAAGCACGAGTTCAACGCTTTCTCTTGCGGAGATTTGTTTTGAATTAAGTGCATCAAGCCATTGTTTTACAGTTTCTGTCATATCAAATTAATTGTTATTATAATAATAAATAAATTGTTATATATTATAATGTTATGGATTTTTTTTGTAAATAGTCGACAAGTTTTAACGGACTAAACAGACCAAACAGACTAAACAGACTATTGAACTATTCAGGATGTCTATTAATTTATGTTTTTTCTTCTTGTTTTTTTATAACAATTGTTCTTGCCGCCATATCGCCAACACGTTGTTGATTATCGGTAAAAGCAATTATCAGAATTCCAACAAGATAATTAAAAAAACCGTCAACAAATCTGAGAATATTTCTTAAAAAAGCTCTGCCAAATCCACAAGGTTTTAAATCAGTTCCTACCACGCGAATTCCGAGAAGCCATTTCCCGGGAGTAGCGCAGTATTTTCCTTCAAGAAAAGAATAAACGAACAGCATAATAATACCAAATCCGCAAGTGGAAATAAAAACACCGATAAAAATAAATGGTAGTACTGTCGTCTCGATCCCCATATTTTCTATATCCATTATATTCTTACCCGAAAAAATAAATATAATAATCAGCGGAAGTAAAACTATAATAATATCTATCATTTCCGCAAACGCGCGTCTAATCAACGGGGCATAAAAAGCGTAATTTTTTTCGTTAGAATAAACCGGATTTCTGTATTTTCGAATTAGAATTGTGAGAATAAAAGCCAAGAGTAGCGGGACACAAATATTTATAATATGAGGAACAAACATAAATTTCATTATACCGAAAGGGAACAAGCCTTTTTTTAATATTTTTTCCCGCTTAGCTTTTTCGCCGTCAAAACTGTACCATGAAAGCGACCCCGGCATTAATGAAGTTATAATATTAATATTATTTGAAGATGCGAAAACATATGATTCTGAACTGAATTTTGGAAGCCCATTACATTTATTTTTTTCCCATTTGTTGCCGGACATTTTAAAAATATAAGAATTATTGTCAGCAAATTGGATTACCATTAACTCGCCTTTAAAAGCAATTGGATGCCACTTTGAGAATCCTACTTTCCCTAACTTAATCCATTCGTTAGTTAAACCTTCCCGGCAATAAAGTTCTGAATCATTTTTTCTAAAAGTATAATTTTTGTCATTGAACTGCAGAGTTTTATCATAAGTTCTCTTATTTTGTGACAATGCCGGACTAACAATCCACGTATTATTATAAAAGGTATAAAAAATATTTGTGCTGTCAGGAAATCGCGTTTCAACAACAATACCATCATCAATCGCATCGACATTTATTATTTTCCCCCAATTGATTTTATTTGAAATTATTATCCATTGATCGTCTTGATAACGACGAATAATATTTTCGGTGAAACACCACACTTGATTTTCATAATTAACAAGCCAGGGATAAACATCACAATTAAAAAGAGGAGTAACTTTTTCAGGAGTTATTTCTGCAACACTGTACTTTTTATCTGCCGTAGTGCATTTAACAAAAATTCCTGAATCATAAGAAACTGCGTATGAAAGATTATAATTAGTTATATTTTCCATAGCGGAAAACATATACAGCATTAATGGAATCATAAAAAGAAACGGAACGATAAACTGTCCCACGAAGAAAACAGCGCCAAGAATTCCTGTAATTATCGAGAATTTCTTTTTAGATTCTTCAGAAAGATAACCATTATGCATAATTCCTCCTTACTCTTTGTGATTTTTAAATAGACAAAATTATTTATTATAACCAATCCTTCTCGGCGAACTTTCAGCTAAAATGTCGATTGGAAATTGTTTGGCAATAATCTTTATACATTATAATGTTACAGGCTTTTTTTGTAAACAGCTTTTTGACAAATAGAAGGAAATATGATATTATATTAGTGTAATCGCAAAAATCTATACTTATCTGTCATAACACTTTCAAGGAGGAACTATGCAAACCAAAATCCAAAATATACTTGAAGAAAAAGGTAATGAAGTTATTTCCATTCAAAAAAATTCAACAATTGACGAAATCGTAAAAATCATGAACGATAATCATATAGGTGCAATTGTCGTTTTGGATGGAGAAGCAGTTGTTGGAATTGTTTCAGAACGAGACTTGTTGAGAAAATTTCTTGCAGAAAACAAGGACCCGTCAACTACTACTGCCGGGGATATAATGACCGACCGGCTTGTCATTGCAACCATTGGGAATACTTGTGAAGAATGTATAGTGACAATGACCCTTCATCATATTCGTCACCTTCCAGTTTATGACGGCAAAGATCTTGTAGGCATTATTTCTATAGGCGATTTGATGAAGAGTCTTGCCAAAGACCGGGATTCTGAAGTTCATTATCTTCAGGATTATATTGCCGGACCTTATGCATAAAGAATTGGAGTGGTGGAGTGGTGGCCACGCCAAACGCGTGGTAAAAGTGATGGAGTGATGGAGTGGTGGAGTGGTGGAGTGATGGATTGTTGGATTGATGAAGTGGTGGAGTGGTGGAGTGAGTAGTAACTCACTGTACACAAAATGCGAATTATGTTTTGTGCTGAAAGCACAATTCATTATAGCCCAGGGTTAACAACCCTGGGAAAAGATAAACAACACGAATTCGCTCTGAAGGAGCGACTCAATA
>JAUVKG010000147.1 GCA_030596365.1 Chlamydiota bacterium
GATTGAGTCCCCCTTTTTTAAAGAGGGTTGGGGGATTTTAATTTGGATTGATGGAGAACCACCCCGCCCTACGGGCACCCCTCCTTGGTAAGGAGGGGAGTTTGATGGAGTAATGGAGTGACGGAGAATTAAACACTCAATTATCAACTTTGTACATAATTTTAAACATAGGAAAAAATGAAAATAGGATTTTGCGGGTTTGAAATGCCCGAAGGTAAAACAAAATATAATGATCCGATTCTTATAGAATTGGAAAAAAAGTTTGAACCAAAAAAAGTAAGCCCTTTTTTTGCTGAATTCATTCAAGAGAATTTTGTGCAATGTGACGGTATTCTTATTTCAAGCGATTCGCTGCTTGACCTGCTTATTCTTGACATAGAAAAGTTCGAAACAAGAGAACAACGGGCGGAAGATCAGGCAGAAAAAGAGCTTATTCAAAAATGCTTAAAAATTCTGGAAGAGGAAATGCCGCTTTGTCAAGTAGAGTTTTCAGATTCCGAACAAGAAATTCTTAATACGTTAGCGCCATTGAGTTTGAAACCAACTGTTACTTTGGATGACCAACCTGACGTTAACGATGCTATAAAATTAATGTTAGAAGCCACTAAAACCATGTTTTTTTATACGGCGGGAAAACAGGAAGTCCATGCCTGGCCGATGCCGGAAGGTTCTGATGCGGTAACCTGTGCCGGAAAGATTCATTCTGATTTAGCACGCGGATTTATCAAAGCCGATGTTGTAACTTACTCAGATTTACTCATGTCTCATAACTTAAACGAAGCTCGAACAAAAGGATTTGTTCAGCTTGTAGGCAAAACTCACATAATAAGACAAGGTGATGTAATAGAAATAAGATTTAATGTTTAGTGATCAGAAAACTACGAACCACTAACTACAAACTACCAAATAAATTAAAATGAAAACCAAAATATTTCTATTATTATTAATTATTTCTTTTACTTCTTTTGAGGAAGACGTTAAAAAAGAAACGCAACCGCCTGAAATTAATAAAGCGTTCAACGATATTAATAAAAAACTTCTTTTGATAACAAATTATTCCGCGAATTTTATTGTTGATATTAATTCTGTTAAAGGAAAAGTTCATCAATCAGGTACTTTTATTCAAAAGACTCCCTACTCCTTTAAAAGAGATATGAAAATGGAAGCAATGGGCGGGATTATGAACGTTCGCGAAATTACTGTCTGTAACGGGAAAACCGGTTGGCAGGCTGAATGCGCTCCGGATGGAAAAGTTATAAATGTCAGTCAATGGGGAGAAGCATCTATAGAGGAAATTTTCTACGTATTTCTTTCAAAAGCGTATTTAATCATGCTTACAGACGATATTACCAACACATATACTTCGTTGAAGAAAAACATTAATTTTACAAAAGTTGTTTCTAAAGACGGAGGATATATTTTTACAGGAAATGTAAATACTAAATCTCCAAAATATCTTGCCCTTTTTAGACTCGCGGCTACTCTCGGAGAAGCTGGGATTAGTAACTATATGCCTGATAAAGTAAGATTAGTTATTGATAAACATGGTATTGCTTCAGAATGGCTTCAAAATAATTTAAAAGACGAACGTGTTGTAGATGTAAAATTATCTAATATTGTGGTTAACGGCCCATTGAAAAAAAATGTTTTTACTTTCAAACCGCCTAAAGAGATTATCGTTATGGATATCGGGCAGGCGCTGCAGCGTGACAGAATTCATGTTAACCATCCTATGCTGAAAAAAGAAGCGCCGGAAATGAAACTTATGTACCTCGCCGGCAAAAAGAAAACTGTTAAGCCGGGCAGTCAACCTATCGTTCTAACATTTTTCGCAAGTTGGAGCGGAAACTCAAGAAAATATCTTGGTAATGTTGATAAATTGTACGGTAAGTTTAATTTAAGAGGTGTACAATTTATAACAATTACCGATGCAACTGACACCGAAAAGATTAAAGAATTTATTGATTCTGAAAAACTTACCTTACCAATTTATATTGATCCGGAAAAAAAGGCTACTAAAAATTATAATGTTCATGTTGTTCCTAAAACTTTCGTTATTGATAAAAATGGAATCGTTGTCGATGTAATCGAAGGCAATGCTCCGGGAACTCTTTCCGCCCTCAAACAGACAATTGAGAAAACGCTGAAATAGAAAAACTTGGATTAATGGAAAAGTAGCATAAGCTTCCAGCTTATGGATTGATGGATTGATGGAATGAGGAATGATGGACGTCGTCCTTGCAGTCTTTGCTGTCCTTATTGTCTTTGGTTAAAACACCCTGACACCTGACACCAATGAAAAATCTTACTGAAAATATTCACCGACTTGGTCATGCATCATTTCGTTTTGATCTCGAAAAATGTATCTATATTGATCCATATCGACTTACCGGCAATTTGCCTAAAGCTGATATTATCATCTGTACTCATTCACATTTTGATCATTGTTCTCCGGAAGATATTGCGAAAATCAAAGATGAAAACACAACGCTTGTTGTTACCAAGGATTCAGTTTCAAAAATTTCAGGAAACATTCAAGTCATTGTTCCAGGAGAATCACTTAATTTCGGCAAGATTAAAATTGAAGCTGTGCCGGCATATAATACAAACAAATCTTTCCATCCAAAAGAAAATGACTGGATGGGCGTAATTGTCGATGATGGAAATATAAGAATTTATCATACAGGCGATAGTGATGTTATTCCGGAAATGAAATGTATTAGCGCGGATGTCTGGCTAGTTCCAGTGTCGGGAACGTATGTTATGTCGGCAAAAGAAGCCGCGAAAATAATCAATGATGTAAAACCGCAAGCTGCTGTTCCGATGCATTACGGCGCAATTGTCGGCAGTGAATCAGACGCAAAAAGATTTGCTGAGCTTGTAGGTGAAATAGCGGTTATTTTGTGAAAATTTGCCATCTGATAACCCGGTTTATTCTTGGCGGCGCCCAGGAAAATACTCTCGCTTCCCTTATTGGCCTTGCGGAACGCGGGCATAACGTTACATTGATTACCGGACCGACCCGTGGCCGCGAAGGAAATCTTCTTGAAGAGAAGGGACTTTTAAATTCGAATCTGCCTTTTAGAATTATTGAAAATCCGTATCTTGTAAGACCAATAAATCCATTGTTTGATTATTTAGCTTATCGCAATCTTACAGCCCGTTTTGAAAGTGAAAAATATGATATAATTCATACTCACAGTTCAAAAGCCGGTATCATTGGCAGAGCAGCTGCATCAAAAGTCCGCAAGCAAAAGATTTCAAAAGTTGTTCATACAATTCACGGATTAGCATTTGATAAATATCAACCGTTTTGGAAAAACAAAATCTATATCGCAGCAGAAAAAATGTGTGCTAAACGGTGCGATAAAATCGTTAGTGTTTGCGATACAATGTCTGAGCAGGCGCTTGACGCGGGTATAGGTTCGCCGGAACTGTTCACAACAATATACAGCGGCTTTGATTTGGATCAATTCACTTCAGCGCGGAATAAAATAAAAGAAATACGTGAAAGATTAGCTATACCTGAGAATTCTATCGTTTTGCTTTCTATTGGAAGATTGTTTTATATGAAAGGAGCGGAAGATTTTATTACTGTAATTGAAAATGCAGTTAATTCTTACAATTCCAGGATTAAAAGCATTATTATTGGAGATGGACCACTGCGACATTCTCTGGAAAATCGCGCAAAGAAAAATTTGCCGAAAAACGGAATCATTTTTACAGGCTTACTTCCACCGGACGAGATACCTGATTGGGTGGCTGCGGCAGATATAATTATCCATGCATCTTTACGTGAAGGGCTTGCAAGAATACTTGTTCAAGCGCTTGCTGCCGGAAAGCCGGTAATTTCTTATGATATAGGTGGCGCAAAAGAAGTGATTTCTGACGGGAAAAACGGTTTTATTGTTAAGCCTGGTGATGTGGATTCGCTAAAAGAAAAAGTAAAGATGTTGTTAGAAAATAATGAGATGTTATTATCCTTGAGCAAAGGAGCCGGGGAAACTAATTTAACGAATTTTTCGTCAGAAGTAATGGTGGATAAGCTGGAAGAATTGTATAAAAAAATTTTATTCGGGAGGTCTGGGATCAAAAAAATCCCCGACCAGGCATAAAAGCAGTACCAGTGGGACCAAACTGAATATAGAAGCAATTATTATTCGCTCGCCTTCGGTAAGCAAATAAATAACGATAAAAACGACTCCTCCCGGAACAGTCCCATTATCATCGCCATAATTGCATGTGGATTTATTTTTCTCATACTTGTTTACGTGTTAATTATTTAAAACAGTATATAATTTTATGTAAAAAGCCATATTCTGTCAAGGTCTATTCGTTATTGACAAAACCTGCAGTTTTAGGTATAGTTTTCTAATAAAAAAATACGACTTGAAGATAAATAAAAAACATATCCTTGTATTTCTTCGCGTTTCAGTGAGCATAGTTCTCTTAGGAACTCTCATTTGGTTTTGTAAACCGGCTGAAACATGGAAAGTTATGCGTTCCGCCTCGCTTCCTAATCTTTCCGGCGCGTTGCTGCTTTACATTTTAAGTATGTTTATTGTTGCTTATCGATGGAAAATTTTATTGAAAGTCAGGGAAATAAATATTGGAATATTTCGATTAACAAAATATTATCTTATAGGTTTCTTTTTTAATAATTTCCTCCCAAGCAGTATTGGTGGCGATGTATCCAGAATTATTAATTTAAGCTCAAGAAATGTACCGGCATCTATAAGCTTTAGCTCGGTCTTTGTTGAACGACTTATAGGTTTTCTTGCAATGGCCGCGCTATCGATTTGTTCTTTATTTTTTTTGATGAATATATTTAAAGATTCGCCGTTAGTTATTATAATTACAATTGGGTTAACAATAGGATTTCTTGCATTAACCTGGATGTGTTTTAATCCAAAAGCGGAAAAATTTATTTCAAATTTGCTGCTTAAACTGAAATGGAAAGACCTCGGCGAAAAAATGCAGCAGGGTTTTCAAGCAATTCACGAATATCGTCATCACGGTGGTTCGTTATGGCTTGTTTTTCTAATTTCTGTTATTTATCAGTTTGCTTTAGGTGTTTTTTCATATTGGGTTGTTCGCTCAGCAGGACTTAATGCCGATTTTTTGTTGATTTTTGCTCTTATGCAGATTACTTCAATGGTGGGCATTATACCGATTACTCTTGAAACTGCGGGAACACGAGAGTGGATTTATGCTCTGGTTCTTGTTCCGCTCGGTTATGAAAAAAGTGTTATTGTAGGAGCCATGCTGCTTGTAAGAATTTTAAGTATTGCTGCCAGTTCTATTGGTGGTGTGTTTTTCCTTACAGGAGATGAAAAAGTACTTAGTCGTCCCTTAAAAACTGGTTTAAATTAATAAACATAACAAATCATATTTGACTTTTTAAGGGACGACTAGTTATGAAAAAAGAACATTATGCATAAAATTACAATATTTCTATTTTTACTTGCTGCTGTTCTGGCGTATGCGTTGTTTTCATTTTTCGGCACTTACTCGGAATGCTATGAAGAAAATATTAAAGTTCAATCTGCCTATTCAGAGTTGGCGGAGCAAAGCGAGGCACTTGCTATCTTATCTGTTAAAATGGGATCTTTCGCTTTGAAATATATGCCGAACGGCAGAACTTTTGTAAATCAAATGGAGAAAGCGACCGACCGTATTCGTTATACGGAATCTGTAAGTGAAATGGCAATTTCATGCGGAAGATTATATTCATCAATGAAAAAGGTTACAGTTTTACTGAATGAGGATATAAAAGCTAAAAAAGATCATCGTTTTCAAGATACAATATTACAATTTAATAAAATCAGCCGGGATTTATCTTTGACCGGGAAAAAATATAATTATGCCGCAAACCAGTATAACAAGACTTTACAGAAACCAATGCCGCAATTCTGGAGCTTTTTGTTTAACACGGAACCTGCAGAATTGTTTAAAGCGGAAAAGAAGAAATCGTGAAAGAAAAAGATCTCGCAAAACCTATCCTCTCATTTAAATTCGTTGTTACAGAAGATGATTTGCCATCACGGCCGGATAAATTTCTCGCAAAAAAAATGCCATGGCGATCCAGAACTTTCTTTCAAAAAATGATTAATTCGGGTGAAGTTACAATTAACGGGAAAAAATGCCGCAGAGGAAGATATTTATGTGCCGATGAAACAATAATTGTTGATATTAGTAATTATCAACAGGAATTCTCTCCGCCAAATTCTATTTCCATTGATAAAATTTATGAGGATGACGATATACTTGTTATTAATAAAGCACCGGGCGTGATCGTTCATCCTACAGGCCGGCATTTATACAATACTTTGATGAATGCCGTTCATTCTGAATATGCCGATGCGGAATATCGACCGCGTTTAATCCATCGTCTTGATAAAGATACAAGCGGAGCACTTGTTCTTGCCAAAAACGAACCTGCAAGAAGTGAACTTGCACGGCAGATTGAAAATCGAAAAGTTACAAAAAATTACCTTGCTCTTTCTCACGGTGTTTTCAGCTGCAGATCGGGAGAAATAAATCTGCCGATTGGGCATGGGAATTATTCTCATATTCGAATAAAACAGGAAATTTCAGAAAAAGGTTTGAGAGCAAAATCAATTTTTAATGTTTTGGCTTCCGCACCTTGTGTCCAAGGATTTCCTGCCGGTTTATCGCTTGTTAAAGTGAGATTAATAACCGGGCGAACTCACCAGATTCGCTTGCATTTAAGTGCCATTGGCCATCCAATTCTTGCTGATAAATTATATGGCAGAGAAACGGATTGCTTTATAGAAAATATTAAAATTGATACTCAACTGCTGCACGCTTGGAAATTCGGGTGCTATCATCCTGTAACCAGGAAAGAAATAGAATTTATCGCGGCATTGCCGCCTGTGTTTAGCGGTTGTGTGAAGGAATTATTTAAACCGTTCCGATAGCAAAGAACAT
>JAUVKG010000222.1 GCA_030596365.1 Chlamydiota bacterium
TTGTTATACCGTAAGTTTTTAAATTTGCCCATATATTATTATAGTCCTTTTCATCAAAAATCATCTGTTCAATAGGATTCTCAATATCTATAAAAACTTTGTTGGCGCTGGGTAAAATATCAAAAATCATTTGATATAATGTGGTCTTTCCAACACGGCGCATACCGGTTAATACTACAATTTCAGGCAAATTGATTTGCTTTTTAAGAGCATCAAATATTTGGCGTTTTATAAGCATAACCTAATTGTACACATTTTATATAAATATGTCAAGTGGAAATCGACATATTTACTGTTTTCTCGCATTCTTCTTGTTTTTTCTCGTTTAATATAATGATTTATTATCGCACGATGCAGAATATATAGTAATCAAAGCATCTTGCTTTGATAATTAAGTTCACCATCGTATACCCAAATATTATACGCCTTTAAATGGCAGCTGATTCAAAAGCAAGAACCAGGCATACCCCAAACTCTCCAGGCGCGGCGCCGGTCACGTGCTTTTGTTACTTTAATTCTATCATCTCAGCGAGAATACTGATCGCTATTTCTTCAGGTGTTTCAGCATTGATATCCAACCCTATTGGAGATTTAACATTTTCTAACAAAGTTTTTTCTATACCATTTTTGGCAAGTTTATTGTAAATTTTCTCCCGCTTTCTTTTGCTCGCCATTAATCCGATATAAGAATATTTTTTTGTAATTAGATTTTGTAAAACTACAGCATCGGCTGAATGTCCCTGCGTCATTATTGCAATAAACGCATCCGCAGGTAAATCAATTTCTTTTGAAATTTTGTCATAATCACCAATTGTTATTGAAGTTGCCATAGGATATCTTTCGCGTGAAGCGATCTCCGGTCGATCATCAATAATGTGAACCGCGAAACCTGTTTCAGCAGCAACTTTTGCAAGTGCCAAACCGCAATGTCCGGCACCGAAAATATATAATTGGTTTCCTGAACTAATTGGTTCGATGAAGACCTGCATTTTGCCGCCGCAAATCATACCTGTTTTATCATCATCTTTGAGGGAGAATTTTTCAAGCGAAGTTTTTCCGGTTTTAATAAGTTCAACAGCTTTATCAATAACTTTCTTTTCCAACAAACTTCCACCAACAGTTCCGACTGTTTTACCATCAGCGAAAACAAGCATTTTCGCGCCGGCTTCACGCGGAGTTGATCCTTCAGCTTTAACAACAGTTGCCAGGCAAACTGGTTTACCGGCAGCAATTGCCGATGAGAGTTGTTGAAAGAAAGTTGTCATAGTAGTTTTAAGGTTATGCGCTTTGCGCATTTAAGGTTGTTCGCTTTGCTCACTTAAGGTTACAAGATTTTCAGTTACCGAATTAAAATCAAAGATCAAAAATCGTTAATCCTTGTTCGTTATTCATTTTGATTTAAGAACAAGGAACACCGATTTAAGATATTAGAAGTTGAACACCGATTACCGAATACTGATTACCATTCCGGTTTACCGGAATCCAACCTCAGAGAGGTTGGAAATTGCTTCGATTATTTTCGTATAACCAGTGCATCGGCACAAATTCCCCGACAGTCCTATTTTTATTTCTTCTTCACTTGGATTAGGATTTTGCATAAGCAAAGCTTTAGCCGCCATTATCATTCCGGGAGTGCAAAAACCACATTGTACTGCGCCAGAATCGATAAATGCCTGTTGAAGCTGATCGAGTTCACCGTCTTTTTCAAGTCCTTCAATAGTAATAATTTCAGAATCATCAATTTGACAGACAAGTATCAGGCAGGAATTAACGAGACGATTATTAAGAATAACCGAACATGCGCCGCACTCCCCTTTTCCGCAGCCTTCTTTAGTACCCATAAGTCCGCAATAATCGCGAAGCAAATCCAGCAGGCGAAGATCCGGAGGAGCATCCAGAGAAGTTTTTTTGCTGTTAAGTGTAAATTCTATTTTCATTATATGCAGAACGATTTAGGGGGAGTACGATTAAAAAATCATATAATTAAATTTCTTTTGAACCACATAAGGGACATAAGGTCATATAAGTTAATATAAATTCCTTTTTTTATTGATTAATACAAAAATATTTTTTGTTTTTTCTTATGTGATTCTTATGTTTCTTATGTGGTTAAATAATTTTTAACTCCCCATTTTTAAGCGTCCTATAGTAGCAACTTTTTCTCGTTTCCCCTTTTTCATTTTTTGTGTGACAGGCGCCTTTCCTTTCCGGGCGAACGATATAAAGGAGTGAATTTTGTTCACAGTTAACTCTGATTTCAACTATTTTCAATACATCGCCGGATGTTGCTCCTTTCTCCCAAAGTTCATTTCTTGATGTGCTCCAGAAAGTAGCATTGCCCGTTTTGATTGTATTTTCAAGAGCTTCTTCATTGGCGTAAGCAATAATAAGCAGTTCTTTTGTGTCGGCATCCTGAACACCAACCGGCATTACGGGAACTCCGCATCCGGCTGCTTTAACAAGCTTATCAAAGTCCAGCATCAACACATTTCCATTTTCCAGTTCTTTAGACATAGTATCTCCTATAGTTACCCTAAAGGGGCGACCAATTATTTTTCGATTTCGATAAGAATTCCGCGATTAAATCTCGATTTTTTTTCAGCGATTTCAAACAGGCATTTTTCACCTTTTTTTACACCGGGAATAAAAGTAACTTTACCGTCAATTTTAATTATTCCATCACCTTTTTTTCCTACATCAGAAACAACGCCTCGATAAATTCCACCTTTAATGATTTCAGCATTCGGATTTTTTGTAAGATCAATTATTTTACCATCCGGATTTTTGGCAAGGTCAATTATTTTATCCTCGGAAATTTTTGCGGCAGGAGTGTCAGCAACTTTCCCTTTTATTTTACTTATCAATTTTGCATTAACAACCGTTCTTCCAACAGAAGAAATTTGAATAACAGCAATATCACCTTTTTTTGTTCCGGGAACAAATGTAATCATTCCTCCAATGCGGGTAACACCTGACGAGCCGTCTCTTGATAATCCGCTAATGATCACGCGGTAGCGATATCCTTCTTTCGGGGTAATATTTTTATTATTTGTTGCATCTATAATTTGACCGACATTGATGTCAGAATCAGTTGAAGGCATGTTTGTATAAACTTGTTCCCCAAGACTGATTTCACGGGCATCTGGTCGTGAAGCAATTACAAGATATAAAATTGCTGCAACTGCAAAAGCAAGAACAAGCATCATCGCGGTAATTCGTCTTCGATGTTGCGAGATGGAATTTTTAGAAGTTTGGCTTATATTATTTTCATTTGCACTCATAATTTTCCTCGTTTATGTTTATCAAGTAATTCCCATTCTTTATCAGTTAAAGAATGAATCCCGTTGCGCGACATTTTATCAAGAATATCATCAATTCGTGAATCCCAATTGCCGGATGAATGAACATCTTTAAAATTTGCGTCTTCAAATTCTTCACCTTTATAAACTTTCGGTCCTCCGCCCATCTTGCGCTTGAGATTAGAAAAAAGACTCCCGCTGGCAAAAGACACTGTTGATCCGCTGCCGTTAATTAAATTTCCTATTCCCCATTTATTATACGCATACATCCAGCCGAAAATGATTCCTCCAAGATGCGCCATGTGGGCGATATTACTGTCAGTACCAAGCGCTTGAATTATTGTAATAATCGCGAAAACATAAACAAAAGTTTTCGCTTTCATAAAAATAGGAATAAAAAGCAGAAGAAATCCTAACCGGGCATTCGGATTCATTAATCCAAACGCGGCTACTATCGCGCAAATCGAGCCTGAGGCTCCAACGGTTGGCAATCCTGAATACATATTCATAAGAACGTTAATCAATCCTGCAAACACACCACCGATCAGATAAAGTTTAAGAAAAGCGGTTGAACCGATCTGTCTTTCAACGAATTTTCCTATCATATAAAGCGAAAACATATTGAAAAGAATATGCATAAAACTGCCGTGAAGAAACTGATAGGTAATCAATTGCCAGAACGCAAAATTCCCTATAAAATTAGGATTGTAAAGACCAAACCATAATTCAAATGACGATGGCTTATATGTCATATATCCTAACGCATTATGACCAATATTCGTGAAAAAAGGAATCCCCATGCGGTTAAGCATGCCTGTTATTACAAAAACTGCAATGTTTATTATTAACAGCCATTTAACTACAGGTGGAATCCCCTGAACCGGTTGGAAAGTTTGCCCATGGGGCGACTGTCCCCAATTAGGATTATTTTCCTGTTTATAATAATCTCTATCGTAAATACTCATAAATAGTAACACAAGCACGTGACCGGCGTATGCCTGGTTCTTGCTTGTGGATTAATGGATTAAATCCCCTCTTGAGAGGGGTGCCCGCAGGGCGGGGTGTGTTATTTTATTGGACTAATGGATTATTGGATAAAAATCCAAAATCACCTAACAAAGTAACGCTTCACACGCGTTCATTTCACGAATTTACACTAATTAATATTTTTAATTTTAATTGCTTTATATTTTAAATAATAATTTGGTCAAAATTCTTTTGTGTTCTTATGCGCCTTATGTGGTTTAAATTTTAATAAATTCGTGAGAATTCGTGAAATTAGTGTCTAAATAATTCTTAAAAATCTCCTCGTATATCTGAAACAGAATTAAAATTATTCTCCTCCAAATAATTTTTTATCTCTTCAACCAAATTTACACATAACTCGGGATTATAAAAATTCGCCGTTCCAATTTGTATTGCTGATGCACCCGCAATAAAAAACTGCAGCGCGTCATCGAGTTTCTCAATTCCGCCTATTCCGATTATCGGTATATTTACAACTTGCGCCACCTGCCATACCATTTTTACCGCTACAGGTCGGATCGCGGGACCTGAAAGCCCACCTATTTTATTTGCGAGAACCGGTTTTCTTTTTTTTGTGTCAATAACCATTCCGACAAGAGTGTTTATCAAAGAAAGTGCATCAGCACCATTTTCTTCTGCCACGCGTGCCATAACGGTTATATCGGTAACATTCGGAGAAAGTTTTACAATCAATGGTTTAGTTGTTGCAACACGAACTTTTTTAACAGCATCGGAAAGAATTTTCGGGTCGGTACCGAAAGCAATTCCGCCGTGCTTTACATTCGGGCATGAAACATTCATTTCAATTGCATCAACATCATCGCATGAATCAATTCGTTTTGCCATTTCAGCGAATTCATCATCTGAGTTTCCTGAAATATTAATTATACACGGCACCCCGATTTGTTTTACAAAAGGAGCTTTGTTTTTTAAAGTGTCTTCAAGCCCGCCATTCTGCAAACCAATGGAATTAATAATCCCGGATGGCGTCTCAATAATCCGCTGTGGCGAATTCC
>JAUVKG010000165.1 GCA_030596365.1 Chlamydiota bacterium
TGGGTGAAGTGTGGCTCTGTTCAGGTCAATCTAATATGCAGTTGCCGGTATGGCAATGCAACAACGCAAAAAAGGAAATCGCAGTAGCCAATTTGCCGAACATTCGTCTTTTTAATGTTAAACATGATTTTGCCGATAAACCGAAAGAAGACTGCGTCGGTAGTTGGGCTGAATGTAGTTCTGAAACAGTATCAAATTTTTCTGCTGCAGCTTATTTTTTTGGACGTGAATTGAACCAAAAGCTTGGTGTGCCTGTTGGTCTTTTGCTTAGTTGTTGGGGAGGAACGATGGCTGAAAACTGGATGCCTAAAAAAGCTCTTAAGGCAAGTAGTAATTTTGTACCAATTCTTGAGCGATATCAATCTAATATATTATGTTATGCGGAAAATAAAAAGAAATATGATGAAATTCTTATTCCGGAATGGAAAAAGCAGGTTAAAAAAGCCGGGATAAAAAAGACTCCACCGCCGAAAAAACCTAATCCGCCTCTTGATTGGGCACATTTTCACAAAAAACCAAGTGGACTTTATAATGCAATGATCGCTCCAATTGTACCATTTACTATCAAAGGTGTTATATGGTATCAGGGTGAATCTAATTCTTCCAGAGCTCATCAATATCAAACGCTTTTCCCGGCTTTGATAAAGTCTTGGAGAGATGTATGGTCACAAGGTGATTTTCCGTTTTATTATGTTCAAATCTCTCCATTTAGATATACTAAATATTGGGAAGATTGGATTTCTTGTGAGTTGCGTGAGGCTCAGCTAATGGCATTGTCGGTTACCAATACCGGAATGGCAGTAACTATGGACATTGGTAATGTTGAAGATATTCATCCTAAAAATAAACTGGATGTAGGCAAAAGGCTCTCGCTTTTGGCGCTGGCAAAGGATTATGGTTATACTAACATAGTCTATTCCGGTCCAATTTACAAATCAATGAAAATTGAAGGTGATAAAATTTGCTTGTTCTTTGATTACGCTACTCCGGGGCTTATTGCCAAAAATGGTCCTTTGACTCATTTCACCATCGCCGCGGCAGATAAGAAATTCGTTGAAGCAAAAGCTGAAATTGAAGGTGACACTGTTATTGTTTCAAATCCAAAAATTAAAAAGCCGGTAGCTGTTCGTTACGGATGGTCTGATACAGCGGAACCGAATTTATTTAACAAAAAATCTTTACCGGCATCACCTTTCAGAACAGACGATTGGCCTGGCCTTACCTTCAATAAATTTTAAACGATAAAAAATGATTAAAAAAAAAATAGGAATTATTGGCGTTAGCGGTTTCGCTAAAAGTCATTTGGATTCAATTAAACATTACAAAGATAATTGTATGTTAATTGCCGCATTTGTAAGAAAAGAAGACAGATACGAACCGGATGTTAAAGCCGCTGAAGCTCTTGGTGCTAAAATATATGAAAGCGCTGATGAAATGTTTGAATCCGAAAAAGGAAATATCGATATCGTTTGTATTCCTACAGGTATTGATTCCCACCGTGATTATTCTATTAAGGCTTTGAACTCAGGTTATAATGTCATTTGCGAAAAACCTGTTGCAGGTACAATTGATGACGCATTAGAAATGAAAAAAGCGGCTGATGAGACAGGAAAAAAACTATGCATAGCCTTTCCGATTATTTATTCTTCTGTAATCCAAAAAATAAAAAAAATAAGAACTGAAAAAAAATTGGGGAAGCTTGTCTCAGCTAAAAGTTACGCCCTCTGGCCAAGAAGTACAGCTTATTATAATAGAAACGGCTGGGCAGGTAAAATAATTTATAATGGAAATAAAATTTTCGATTCCCCTTTACAAAATGCTACCTCTCATTATTTTAATAATTTGTTGTATGTTGCAGGTGAAAAACCGGATGAATCGGCTATGCCGAAAGAGATTTATGCCGAAAACTTTCGTGCTAAAAATATCGAATCTACCGATACTCAATTCATCAGAGTTATAACGGAAAATAAAATTAAAATAACTTTTATAACAACTCACGCTTGCAAAGAAAGGGTAGATCCTATAGCAGAATATATTTTTGAAAACGGGAAAATATTGTGGGAGTTTTCTGATAACTTAGGTTCAGCTAAAGTTTTTGAAAGAACAGGTTCTGAATATATACTTATCGATGAATTTAATAATGGAGATATTCCTATCCATAATTTAGTTTTTAAAAATATGTTTGAAGCTGTTGGAAATAATATCCAACCTCTTTCAAATATTAATAACGCGTATCAGCATACAATTTGTGTGAACAAAAGTTTCGATTTTGGAATTAAACAAGTTGACAAAAAATTCCTCGATGAACTTTCTGTAGAAAAAGAAATGTATAATCCTGATTTAGATGTCTCTAAAGAAAAAAATATCGTGATTAAAGAAATTAAAAAAACTATCGAAAAAATGTACGAACAGGAAAAAAGCTTTATCGAAATCGGTACCGAATGGGCGAAGTAAGCCGCACTTCCAAGTGCGAGCATTGGATTAATGGAGTTCAACCTTCGTACCTTCGCACCCACGCCAATGGCGTGGCAAGCTTCCCACCTTTCAACGCCTGTAAATTGTTTTTAACAGTAACTATGTTGACAAAAAATAATATGACAAATAGAATAATAAGCAATTTTTGAAAATAATAAAATTTCACTACTGTCTAAAAAACGGGTGGATTTTGAAAGGCACTTGAAATATATTTTAAAGTATGGTATTATGTATAAATGTTTGACTTTGTTTGTTTAGAACATGATAGTTGCTTGAAATAATTTAACCCAACGAACTCAAATAAAAAATTATGGCAAAATCAAAAAAAATTAAAGTTGGTATTGTAGGTGTTGGCCGTGGGCAGTATTTAGCGCATGGCATGACCAATATACCCGAAATGAAACTGGTGGCCTTTTGCGATGTTCAGAAAGAAAAATTGGTAAAAGTTGGTAAAGAACTTAAAGTCGATACTTATACTGATTATGATAAATTTCTCGAACATGATATGGATGCGGTAATTCTGGCTAATTATTTCCATGAACACGCTCCGTTCGCCATCAAAGCAATGAAAGCCGGCAAGCATGTCATGTCAGAAACATCTGCCTGTATCACGATAGCTGAAGGTGTTCAATTAATTGAGACGGTAGAAAAAACCGGGAAAATTTATATGTTCGCCGAAAACTATCCTTATATGGCCGTCAATCAGGAAATGCGGAGACTATACAAGAGCGGTAAAGTAGGTACATTTATGTATGGCGAAGGTGAGTATATTCATCCCATTGATGCTGATAACTGGAATAAAATGTCTTGTGGTATGAATCACTGGAGAAACTGGATTCCCGCAACATATTACTGTACACATTCCCTGGCTCCAATTATGTATATCACAGAGACCAGACCGGTAAGTGTGAATGGTTTCGTGATACCATACACTGCGGATGACCTTGTTAATGCTTGCTGTGTGCGACGAAATGATTCCGCGTCAATGATTGCTCTTAAAATGGATAATGGAGCCATAGTAAAGTTGCTCCAGTTTAATTTGCGAGGTGGAAATGTTTGGATGCGTATTCACGGCTCGAAAGGTCAAATGGAAAATCTTAGGGAAGGGGACAACAATATGCTTCGGCTTATCCGTGAACAGTATCATCAAAAACGGACGACTCCGAAAACTCAAATATATCTTCCGGATTTTCCTGAACATCATGATAAAGCGATTAAAGCAGGCCATGGCGGTGGCGACTTTTTTACGTTCTATCATTTTGTTAAAGCTATCAAGACCGGCAACCAGCCATTTTTTGATGTTTATCGCGGCGTTTCCGTGTCAATTGTGGGCATCCTTGCTTATCGTTCTGCGCTGGATAATTCCAACACGCTTGAAGTTCCGGATTTTCGCAAAAAATCCATAAGGAAAAAATACAAGGACGACCACTGGAACCCGAACCCTGCTCAAAAAAAGAAAGGCGACCCATGGCCAAGTGTGTTTGGTAAAATTACACCGACCAAACAGGGAATAGCTTACTCAAAACGTAATTGGAAAAATGTAGGATTTATAGAAAAAACAAATTAATAAATTATGAAAAAAGATAATGTAACACGACGTAATTTTTTGAAAAATGTTGGACTTTCTGCCGGGGCGGTGGGATTATTTGCAGCCACAGGAAAATCTGAAAAGATAATTCAGAACCTTGATAAGACGAAAACTAAAGAAAAACCCGAGAAGGTAATTCAGGGCTTCGATGATACAAAAACAAATATTGATACTTCAAAAAAATGGAAACAAAAATTTGATCGCAAAATTAAAGTCGGTATAGTCGGCTATGGCGCGTGTGGATTTGGAGCTGCTTTTGGTTTTCAGGATCACCCAAATGTTGAAGTCGTGGCTGTAAGTGATTTGTTTCCGGATAGATGTGCCGGATTAGCTAAAGCCTGCCGTTGCAGTAAGACTTATCCATCATTGGAAGAATTAGTAAAGGATGACCAGATTGAAGCAGTATTTGTGGCGACCGATGCTCCAAGTCATGCTAAGCATATTATGGATGTTTTAAATCACGGTAAGCATGCCGCTTGTGCAGTTCCGGTGGTATGGGGATCGCTTGAAGACGCAGACAAACTTTTTGAGACTGTAAAAAAAACCGGCTTAAACTATATGATGTTTGAGACATCCGCTTATCATGACGATGTGTATGCAATGCGAACTCTTTATAATGCCGACAAATTAGGTGATATTCTTTATAGCGAAGGTGAATATTTCCATTATGTCGATCACTACTTTCCTTCATATAAAAACTGGCGAATAGGGGTACCACCAATGTATTATCCAACTCATGCTACCGCATATTATGTTGCAGTAAGTGGTGGAAGTTTTACAAAAGTTGCTTGTTTGTCTAAGCCAAGCATTTTGAAATTTATAGATCCGAAAAAAAATTCTTACAAAAACTCATTTGGCACTGAAATTGCCTTTCTTGAAACCGACAATGGTGGAATGTCTCGAATGGGGGTAAGTTGGGATACACCTGGACATCCTGCCGAAGCAGGATTGCTTCGATGTACTAAAGGTACGTTTAAAGGTACATTTCAAGGGTTATCAAAAAATCTACCTGAGTTGAGAAAACCTTCGTTGCCGCCAAATGTCAGTCCGGGAGGTCACGGTGGTTCGCATGGATATTTGACAAATGAATTTATAATGTCAATTCTTGAAAAACGCAAACCTCTGGTAAATATCGGGTGGGCATTAAATATGACTGTTCCGGGTATAGTAGCCCATCAGTCTGCTCTTAAAGGTGGTGAATGGCTTAAGATACCGCAGTATAACTTCTAAAAAATTTAATTTAAAAATGAAAAAAATAACTTTTATATCTGTTTTACTAATTCTTACAACATTAATTTACGCGGAATCGCAGCCTTTTAGCGTTTCGGCCTCATTATCAAAATCATCAGAAAATTCTTTTCTGATGACTGTTGATTATTCGGTTGCAGATCATCATCATCTTTATTTAGATATGATGAGTATTGATGTTCCCAAAGACGTAACTCTTATGCCTGAAAATGTTCCTCCGGCTTTAAATATATTTGATCCTATTGGAAAAGAAAACCGGAAAATGTATACAAACAACTTTAGCGCTAAATATTTTTTGAAAAATGTTACTGGTTTCCCTGTTCAGGTTACAATAAATTTTCAAGGATGCAGTGAAAATATGTGTTTTATGCCTGAATCTGTAAAATTAAATCTTTCTTTAACTCAATCTGTTGAAAAGAAAACAAAAGATTCTGTTATTAAATCTTCTGAAGATAAAAATAAAAACAACATTGAAAATGATTGGTTGAAACTTTCAGAAAATTTTACGATTGCAGGTAAAAAAGCGGGATATTTAAACAGTAAAGACTTTATCGCGTTTATTAATGACGCGGAATCAGGTGAAAAATCTACCGAAGATAATGTCGTAGATAAATTTTTGAATCGTGGTATCATATTTTCATTAATCCTAATCGTTCTTGGAGGCATTCTGCTGAATCTGACACCTTGTGTTCTGCCTATGATTCCTATTAATCTTGCAATTATAGGCGCAGGAGCTCAAAGTGGTTCAAAAATTAAAGGCTTTTTTCTCGGAGGAGTTTACGGCCTCGGCATAGCTTTAACTTACGGCGCTCTTGGTTTAGTTGTTGTTCTTACCGGTTCGCAGTTTGGAACACTTAATTCTTCTCCATGGTTTAATTTTAGTATTGCTTTGGTTTTTATTGTTCTTGCTCTCGCAATGTTCGATATTATAATGATTGATTTTACTAAATATCAACATACCGCTGTTGACGGACGAATAAAAAAAGGAACTGTTTTTACTGCCTTTTTTATGGGATGTGTTGCAGCACTGCTTGCCGGAGCATGTGTGGCGCCGGTTATTATTTATGTTCTTTTGCTTTCCACATCAATGTACGCGAAAGGAATTTTTATTGCTCTGTT
>JAUVKG010000048.1 GCA_030596365.1 Chlamydiota bacterium
ATGACAAAACTCAAAGCCAAAGGTATCAATACCGTAAAACCGCTGTCAAACTGTTTTGCCACAGGATTATATGTGTGTTTAAAATCCGGCACAAGCATTGCAGATACAAATGACTTGCGCAAACTCGCACCAATAATGAAAAAGAATGGTTTTGTAAAAAAATGGTCCTACAAAAAGAAAAATGATGCCATCATAACTTACCTTCCAAAGAAAAAGATTCTCAAATGCAAAATCTGGAAAGAATATCCGACCAACGCAGTTGCTTTTATCGATGACGGAATGGAACTTATCCCTGCCGATTTTTTTTACATGGGAGATGCTTTTTTAGGAGAAGGTGATGCTGATGAACTTCCGGTTCACCAAGTTAATATTGACTCTTTCTACATGGACAAATACGAAGTCTCCAACGAGAAAATGCGGGAAGTTATGCAATGGGCGTTCGACAATGGAAAAATTACTGCAACAGCGGCGACAGTAAATAATCTCGAAGGTAACCAGCAAGAATTGCTTGATTTAGATTCTTCCGATAATTGCCATATAAGCTTTTCATCAGGAACGTTTTCCATCGATACCGGCAAAGAAAATTACCCCTGTCAGAAAGTTACCTGGTACGGTTCACAGGCTTATTGTAATTATAAAAGTGATATGGAAGGATTGGAAAGGTGTATCTCGTTTGATGACTGGAGCTGTAATTGGAGTTCGAACGGTTATCGTTTGCCGACCGAGGCAGAATGGGAAAAGGCGGCACGCGGAGGCATAGTCGCCGAACGGTTCCCATGGGCGAACATAAACACTATCACGCACAGCAGAGCGAATTATAATAGCGATTCAACACCTTTCTATGATATCAGCCCCACTTCCGGTTATCATCCTGACTACGATAGTGGCAGTAGCCCTTATACAAGTCCAGTTAACGCGTTCACTGCAAACGACTATGGGCTGTATAATATGGGAGGGAATGTGTCTGAATGGAATTGGGATTGGTTTTTGACCTATTGGTATTCGGAGGACGGAGCGACAAATGATAATACTCGCGGCCCGGCTTCAAGCACCTACCGTGTGGTGCGTGGCGGTAGTTGGCATGGCCACGCTCTTAGCATACGTTGCGCCAGTCGTGAATACAGCTCGCCGGGGGTTAGCTGGAACAATGTTGGTTTTCGCTGCGCAAGGCGGATTCCCTGAGGCAATCAAGTAAGAGAAGTATTGAGACTAGATACTTAATAATTGGGAGATTGAATACTGTACTGAAAATATATTTGCAAAAAAACACCTGAATAAAAAATCTATCTTATAAATTATTCGTGTCCTTCGTGCTTTTCGTGGTAAAAATAATTATTTGGCAAGGTCGATCTCGCAACTCACATTTTGTGGTTAATACTCCGCCATGAGCATTTTAAATACTTGCATATTTTCCGCTTCAGCCTTTAAAGTTCCGTCTTTTTCCAAAATAAATTCTACAAGCTTTTCGTCAGGTAAAGTTACTAATCGCTTTATTTTTTTCCCTTCGTCTATTCGCAATTTAAACGGTATTTTTGAAATCGGAATTGCAGGTAATTGCGACTGATAATTTAGAAATCCGATTATGTAGCGATTTTTGTCTGGCTGATGATTTACATTCATCCAGACTCCCGGGAAAGTTTCTGCTGAATAACTTGGTTCTTCTTCCAAAAGATTTTTGATTAAATGTATAAAAAGTTTGTCGGAAGCTTCTACATTCACACTTTCCAAATCGGTTGCGCAGTAAACAGATTTTCCTTTTCCGAATTTATTTTTAATGAGAAAAGCGTTTTTTGTGTCTTCCCACGGTGGTGAACTATGGAAACTTGACCAGTTTTGGTCATGAACAGTTCCGGGATGCGGCGAAGCGTAAGGGAGAGTAAGAGTTGCCATTACATCACCTTCCGCTTCTGTTTTAAGCCGCAAAGTTCTGCCGGTTAAAATACAAATACTGTCCTGCGGTTTAATCAACTCAAAAATTTCGTTTCCTTCAACAGGTTTTAAGTATGCAAATCTCCCAAGATCATCCTTTTCAAAATGGCAGCCGAAAACATCTGATAACATAAAATCATTGTGGCGTTTACCGCTTGTTTCAGTAAGTGAAGTCCAACCGCTTGCGTAAATTTTCCCGCCGTTATCGACATATTTTTTAAAAGCTGTGATTTCTTCTTTGCACATTCTTAAAACATTCGGCAGAATAATTACTTTGTATTTATCAAGATTCCCGAGATTTTCAAGTTGCTTTTGTGTGATAACGCCAAAAGGAAGATGCGCTTCCTGTAAAATCCTGACAGCCCCAACTGCGGCTTCGCGATGCGGATAAGTATTTAGTAGGCCGCATTCCGAAAGTGGTTTTCCGTTTTCCGCAAAATCCATTTTTGAAGAGTTGCTGAAATAAACAGCTATGTCTTCAATACCTTCGCCACCAAGCCACGGCTCATATTTTGAAGTTTTTTCGAAAATATCGTTGATACGTTCGTAAACTGCGGGGTTTATTGTGCCAACCGGATCAATTGCATCTATAAAAAGAAAAGCTGCAGAAAAAAGTGTCGCTGCATGCGCCTGCATCTCCATTTTATCAACACGTTTCAGGTTCACATGGTCATGAAGGTCGATGCATCGTGAAGTCATAAATTCCGCGGGAGCATTTTCAGTCAAATTTGTCATAAGTTTGATAACAAGAAGTTGCTCATGAGCATTACCGTAAAAATCTCCACCGAGAAAATCATGATGGACAGCCGAATAAGTTGGCAGTCCGGCCACCCAGTTAAAAATGCTTGTCGAGAAGTTATGATAAACGCTGATATTCGGGCGAATATTTTTAACTGTTGCAGTCAATTCTCCCGCGAAATCGCTCATCCATTTTTCACGAGAAGATTGAAATGCGCACCAATTTTCGTTTGTCCAATCAATAGTTTCCGGAATTTCAAAACCTGTTTCTTTTTTATAAAGTTCGCGACAGTGGGGGCACAAACAAACATTAGGCCAGAAAGTCATGTCATAAAAAAATCCGTCAAAATCGTAACGCTCTACCAGGTCGCGTGCCTGTTCAAGCGCGAAACTTCGATAACCAGGATTGTTCGGGCAGCAGTTCCCGGCGCGTCCCTGAAAAATTGAACTTCCGGGATTTGCGGCAACCATTCTCCATTCTTCGTGCTTCAGGTATGCCCAATTATTATAAATGACACTGTAATATGCGCACGAAAAAATATCACGTTTTTTAAGTTGTTCAAGCATTTCACTTACAACATCACGATTCAATAATGCTTCATGAACCTTACCGGTCTTTGCCGGCCAGTTGCAAATACCGGTATGTGCCTGGCAATAAAACATAACCGACTGCAAGCCGGCCTGTTCGTATTGTTGAGCTATTTGTACGGGTTCATATTTTGACAAGAATTCATTTTCCCAGTCGGGGATATGCATATCGATGAGCATTCTCCGCCAGGATTTTTGGTACCATTTTATATTTTTCATAATATTGTTTTTATAATTTTTTTAGACACGAATTTTTGGGAACCCGGCGTATGCCTGGACACTGATTTACACGATTTTTTATTTTGTTTAATTCTTTATTTCTTTAATTATTTTGCTGTAAATCATTTTGCTGTAAATCATTTTGCAGCAACGAAGTAACACTGTACTCATGTTCATGATGAACAGCAGAATGATTTTTAAATACAATTCAATTTCTTTTCTTTTTATTAAAACAATAAATATCTTTGTAGACAGAATCATTTAGTGACAGAATCATTTTGCGTGCCCGCCGCGTCCCGCGTATGCTGGGGGAGAGTTTCGGGTCTCTTGCGTTTAAATTTTATTGCGTTAAATTTTTTTTATTTGATTCTGTTATCATTTGGAGCATATATTTTCTGTTGTTATCATAAGTAACATTCCATTCTTTATCTTGTTCGCTATAATCATAAACCCATAAAGCTGATAGAGGAACATTGTTATCTTTAATGGCTTTTATCATTCTTTTATAAACTGATTTAACTTCATTACTGTAATTGTTGGGAACACCAAACTCGCCAATAAATAAAGGCTTCTTAGCTGTTAAAGCAAGATTTTGTGATACTTTTATTACTTCTTCAACAGTTTTTGCCCTTCCTACATATTTTTTGTCTTTTACAGGGTAAACATGAATGCTGATTGTGTCGAAAGGGTCGGGATTATCGCGAAGTAAAATTTCATTATATTGTTCGCGAGTATCTTCATCCCAACTGTTTTCAGTTGTGTTGTGATATGCAAAACGATGGGGAACAGCATTGCCGGTAATAAGGATTCGCGTTTTATCATATTCGCGAACAACTTTTGCGATCTCATCAAAAACTACGTGCATATAATGAGATTTAAAGTCATCGCGTGATGTTCTGTTCGTAGGCGTTCCAAGGTCAGGATGAACCCAGGGGCGGTGCTCTGAAGCGTTAGGCAAATCGATATGAAGGTTGTATTCGTTTCCAACTTCCCATCCCCAAATTGCCGGAGAATCATTATAACGCGTTACAACTTCTTTTGTAAATTTTTTGATAAAAGCAATAGTTTTGCTTTTGGGATTTCCAAGCTGGTCAAGAGGTTCTTTCATTGTGTCAGGGGCACAAGGATAATACCAAAACAAGGAAGGAATAAGTCCGACATTATTTTTCTCTGCTGTTTCAACGATTTTATCAAGCAATTTAAAATAAGCTTCTTTATCATCAAGATATAGTTTGTTTTCTGTGGGCCAGAAACCGCCGCACATAAATCGCGCGAAAGGTATTTCTGCTTCAGACAGCTGTTCAATACCTTTGACATAAGAATTATCGTTAGTGTTTTTTAGCACGCGATAAAACAAGTCGAAATAATTTACACCGATACTGCGATAAGGTTTTTCGTCTTTTTTAAGTACGCCGTTTTCTACATATAATCCTAACTTTTTCATATTTGAATTTTTGATTTCGCGATAGCGCCCCGCGGATGCCGGGGTAGATTTTTGATTTTTAGTGCAGCAGCATGAAGTTAATATTAATGCTGTAATTATAAGGATAGTTGTTTTCATAGTGAAGAATGGATTATTGGATTATTGGATTAATTCCCCCTTTCCTAAAGTGGAACATCCCGATTATTCCATCGGGAGTGGGTAAGGGGGATTTTAATTTGGATAACCGATTACAGATTCAAGTCAGGATTATCCGGACCGAAATGCTTTAACATCACTATCGGATCCGTAGGGCTGGGATTTGTTATCGCCTTTTGTGAAGTTTACGAAACACTCGCGAACCTGTTCTTTTGTTGTTCCCGGTTGAAAACCGAAAAAAGTGTAAGGATAGTCAGCGCCGTAATTATTCACCTGCGGCGGGAAGTAGTAAGCTTCCGGTTTTCCAAGTTGGCCAACAAGTTTAGCGTGTTCAGCGCGGTGATGAATATGGTGTGGCAAAGCGCCTTTGTTATCGAAGAATTTAGAAAACATTGGCCATCGAGCATGTTCATTCCAAATCTTTTCTCCGACAATTTCGCTTTTTAGTTCTGCTACAGCATCTCTCAAAAGAACTTGTTCAACTTTCCCGCCATTCTCAACAACGATAAAACTTAAACCTTCGTTCGGCGATGTCAGAGGAGCGTTATCAGCCGGTGTTGTAGAAGCGAACCAGCGTTTGTCAATTCCACCGCGTTCTCCTCCGAGAGCGTAATAATCATCGGGGTGCAATTTAATTCTTCTTCCGGGAACGCAAAAGCTTCTTGGCACCCATGCGGGTGCAAGTCTTAAAATACCTTTACCCTGTTCGAGCGCTTGTTGCGCGATAATTTTTGTGCTCATAATATATACCTTTTGTTTATAATCATTAATTTAATTTTCCGCTTTGGAGTGCAACAATGTTGTTTTTTTGTATTCTCAAAAAATCATTTGTTGCGATAATTTATTTTTTCTCGATGAGAAAATAAATTACAATTCTTCGAGAATAATTAAGATTTCGATTTATGTGTTCTTTGCGGGAATATCGTCCCGATGTATCGGGCCGCCGCAGAAAATGAAATTTAGCTATCGCAAAATTCCAACATTTCTGCACTCCAAAGCGTCATACTTTTTGCCTTTCAGGCAATTGTGCCGCACTGGGAACCCGGCATACCCGAAACTCTCCGGGCGCGGCGCGGGTCAAGAGTGCGGCTTACTTAAGCAGTGGCATTATCGCCTTAACAGCCGGATGGGGGATTCCGTTAGTATCGTAAATACCAAACGCAGGTTGAACTTTCCCCCACATTCCTCCGCCGTAATAATCATGACTTTGCCAAATATTGTAACCTAGAATTCCGAGATTTTTATATTCGGTAATTCCGTTAGCAAGGAATTCCGCGCATTCTTCAAGTGACCATTCATGATGATTTATGCCAAACTCCTGACAATAAACCGGTAAGTGAGATTCTCTGCGGAGCCATTTAACTTCATTAACTTTTTTAGCAAAAGAAATTTCTGCTTTTCTGTTAATTGGATTGGTTGTCGCAATAGGATATCCCTGACAGGCAATTATATCAATTCCCGGCGGTGCGTAAATAGCTTTCAGAATTTTTTGTGCGTCAGGAGGAGTTTTTTTGTTTAACCATTCCTGAAGGCAGCCAAGTTCCCAGGACATACGTTTAGGTACAAATGGTTTGTAAAGAATAAGAGCATCCGGATCACCTTTGCGAATTGCTTTGCAAACATCGTCAAACGACATTCCGTATTTTCCTTCTTTAAATATTCCGATAGCATTAAATTCCCAGAAATCCCGCCACACAAGTTTATATGGGTCAACAGCTTTTATTTTTTTAGCTTCAAGATAACCCCGCCAGATTTCCCAATCGTGAATTGGCAAAGGAATATCTTTTATGGATTTCCAGTCAGTAGTTTCCTGCCAGCGATTTTTCCAATAATTTATGTCAGGATTTTTGTCGTTTAGCCATTCCTGCCACCGTGCTTCTAACTTTTTGTCAACGTGACACCACGGCCATTGAAAATTCATCAATTCATAAGGCAATGCGTAAACCACAATATTATCAAACGGTTCAAGCAATCCCGCCATAAACTTTAAAAAATATTTAAAACCTTCGCTAACCTCATTGTCCACAAGCCAGTTATGGACTAAATAACCTTTAAAAGCCGGATGAAGTCGTCCGGTTTCATCTTTTTTTGCCGGATATTCATTTGCCGGAACCTGCTGCGGAACAATTTCGTTACCCGGCTGAACGTAAATATAAAAGCCTTCATCTTGAACAATTTTTAAAAACTTTTTTATTTTCGCGATTCTTTTATCGTAAAATTTTGTGGGTTTATATTTGTTTTTTGGGTCTACTTCTTTAAAAAGTTCACCCCAGCTTATTGTTATAGAAATAGTATTGAAACCGGCTTTACGAAAAATTTCTAAATCTTTTGGAACACGCTTTAAATCCAACATTTCGAAAAAATAATGATGAGAAGCTTGTGGCTGATAATAAACAATTCCCTTGGCAACAAAAGGTTTTCCGGCAGCGTTTATCAAAGTTGGATTCTTACCTTTGGAAATACGAACTCCGGAAGAATTAGTTTTATGATTGTTTGTGCAACCTAGAGATGAAATCACAAAAACTGCTGCGATTGTTGAATATAATATTTTTTTCATAGTTTTGTTAGTTGTTTTTTTAAATAAATAGTTTTTACAGACCCAACGGACAAAACGGACAAAACGGACAAAACGGACAAAACGGACAATCCCATCAATCCAAGACACGCTAAAGCGTGTACTCCAACAATCCAACAATCCATTAATCCATTAATCCATTAATCCAACAATCCAACAATCCATTAATCCAACAATCCATTAATCCAACAATCCAACAATCCATTAATCCATTAATCCATTAATCCAACAATCCAACAATCCAACAATCCATTAATCCATTAATCCATTAATCCATTAATCCATTAATCCACTCTTCCTAATACTTCCCATATGTTTCTGCTATTTTTTTCATTATTAAAATATTTTCGTCAGGTGTGTCGCGTGGTGTTTGATCTCCTGTAGAAAGAATGAATCCACCGCCTTCCGCCGCGTCATCGATAGCTCTTTTGCATGCGGTTTCAACTATTTCCGGAGTACCGCGAAGCATAACTTCTGTCGTGTGCAGATTTCCCTTCAGAGCGATTTTATCGCCGAACAAATCTTTAATTTCTTTTAAAATACAATCACCTGCAGGTGGAATTTCTAATGGTTCAATTCCGTTTAGATCGGTTTCGTTCGCTGCTGTTTCGACAAGATATTTTTCAGGTCCGCAGCAGTGGAGATGAGTTAAAACTCCATGCTCTTTAGCTAGTTTTGTAACTTTAACAAGCCACTCGAACACGAGTTCGCGGAAAATTGGCGGGGGATTAAAAATCATTAAACCACTATTACCGATCAGCAAAACATCAGGTTTATATTCGAGAATAGTTTTCGCTGTTTTCATCATAAACTCGCCTGCGGCCTGTATTTCTTTTTTTACGGTTTCGGGTTCATCGTAATATCGAAGGATTTCTTTTTGGTCACAGATAATGCAAGGCAGAAAAATCGTAGGAGCGAAAACACCTTTTTCACCAACGTATTCTTTCGCTTCATTAAAATATTCTTTACCTGTTTTTGTGTAATTGGGTTTTACAATTTCATAATTGTCGTGAGTTTCCGGTAAGCCGATTGTTTTGGCTTTTACCCATGCAGAAGGCTCATTAAGCTCGTAAATTACAACGAATTTTGACCAATGGATTCCTTTTTCATCTTCCGAAAAATCACGAACAATGATTTTTTCGTCGCTGCGGAAAACAACAGCTTTTTTCCCATCGGTAGGTTGGGGAATCCAGTCGAGAACAAAAGCGTCAACACCAAAATGAGAAGCTGCATCGCAACGCGCCTTCCAAATTGGCGGGTCGCTATAAACAAAAGTTTCCCAGGAAGGCCTGTTGGAAAGACGAATAGGAATCATTTCAAATAAGTCAGGAGCAACCGGTACGTGATCCGGCTGTTCGTTTTTTAAAGCTGTAATAAGTCGTTGTCTTGAAGTCATGATATAAAGTAGGGCAAGCTTCCAGCTTGCCAAGTCAAAGGTTAAAAGTTAAAGGTTAAAAGTTAAAAGTTAAAAGTTAAAAGTTAAAAGTTGAGAACCACCCCGCCCTTCGGGCACCCCTCCTTGGTAAGGAGGGGAATTGTGTATTTCCAACAATCCAACAATCCAACAATCCAACAATCCAACAATCCAACAATCCAACAATCCAACAATCCATCTTTGTTAATACACACATTCTTTGGCTGCATCAGAAAATGCCTGAAGGCATTCCGGATCACCGTGAAAAAAATGGTCTGAAGGACAAATAATATATCCTGCTTCATTTTTTGTTGCCTCGAAGCATTCGAAAACTAATTTTTTTGCGGCTGCAGGTGTACCGTTTTCGAAGCCTGCATTTTGGTCAAAACCGCCTATAAAAAATAATTTATCGCCAATTTTTTCTGAAGCTTCTTTTAAATTACAATCACCACCCATTGAAGCAGGAGTCATTGTTTCAAGACCGTCAGCTCCGGTCTGAACGACTAAATCGAGCAGCGGCATAAGTCCTCCGCACAAATGGCAAACAACTTTTAATCCCGCGTTTTGCAAAGCATCATTTTGTATTTTATCGTATGGCAGACAAAATTCCTCAAACATTGCCGGACTGATAACGGTTGATGATCCGGCGCCGCCATCTGTTTCAACCATATCTGCCGGTGAGCCGTTCCACATTTCGGAGACTTGCACAGTTTTTTTTGAGATAGAATTCAAGAAATGATGAAGTTTTTCAGGTTCATCCATTGCCATGAAAATTGCTTTTTCGGTATCAAAGAGAGTGCAGAAACTTTGCCATGGGCTTCCTTGTCCCGGACTAAACGGATGTGAGCGAATGATACCTTTATCACCGAGTCTGTCTTTTACGCATTGTATTTCGGAAAAGTCAACTTTATTTGGCACCGGATAGAATTCATTCCACAGTTCAAAGTCTTTTTCATTTTTAATTAAATATTCGGTAGTCCATTCTGTGAATTTGTTTTGAGCGCCTTTATAATTCAATTCACCTTTAGGAGTAGTGATAGTTTCAGTCCACAAATTATTTTCGTCTTCATCTTTCCCAAGATTTTTTTTATCAATCTTCCAGTCGGACAATTTTTTTTCAGAGTAAGAATATTTTGGCGAGACATAAATTGCATAATCCATGTCAAACTTTTCATAAGCCTGCCACCAGTCCATTCCGCCAAGATAGTTTTTTAAATAATAATCCATCCAGCCGTGAACCTGACAGGGCAGTCTGTCCGGTCTGCCATTATTTAGGGCAGTAAGCATTCTTTCTCTTGAAGTCATAAGTATAGAAGGTTCAAAGGTTACAAGGTTGCCCCGCCATAGGCGGGGGTCTAAAGGACCGAATGGACCGAATGGACAAAATGGACAAAATGGACAAAAGCACCAATCCAATAATCCACCAATCCAATAATCCACCAATCCAATAATCCACCAATCCAATAATCCACCAATCCAACAATCCACTAATCCACTAATCCACTAATCCACTAATCCACTAATCCACTAATCCAACGTCAAACGTCAAATTCCATTTTCATCGTGATAATAGTATAATATATAAAAGATATAGTTTCAATAACAATTATAACAATGTCTAACACAATGTGCTCAAGAAAACATGAAAATCATTACACATTCATTTGATAATTTAAACTGTGAAATGTTAGAACAATTCTCATTGCCGAATGATATTCCCGTTCACACACATTTTTTTAATGAAATTGCTGTTGTATTAAGCGGTACTTGCCTTCATGTTGTTGGTAAAGAACGCTACCCGTTAATACGCGGAGATGTATTTATTATAAAAGGCAATGATGCACATGAGTTTAAAAAGCTGACTAATTTAAAAATGATAGACATAGTATATAATCAGATTTTTTTTGATACTGTTAGAAAAGAGTTAAATGATATTCCGGGTTTTCAGGCGTTATTTGTTTATGAACCGATGTTTCGGAAAATGAATAACTTCAAAGCAAAATTACATTTGAACTCTAATCAGCTTAATGAATTAATGTCGATTCTAAAACTAATGAAGAAAATACAATTGGATAAAGTTCCCGGATACAAAATAGCAACTGAATATGTTTTTAAACTGATAGTAATAAGTTTGTGTAGCTATTATAGCGAAACAGATATCCCGCGTTCAAAAGAACTGTTAAGAATCAGTAAAATAATAAATTTTATGGAAAAATCTTTC
>JAUVKG010000049.1 GCA_030596365.1 Chlamydiota bacterium
TTAAAAATCGCCAAAGACATTCGAAAACTAATAAAATAGTTCATGCTAATTGAAAGATAAAATCCCCCTAAACCCCCTTTAAAAAAGGGGGACTTTAACGCTGCTTTGCAGCTGAACCCTTTTTCGAGCGTCCACTAATTCGAGGACACTTGAAACGATTTTTTGCCGTGTTCCGCGACAAAAAATTTCTTAGCATAATAATTTATATTTTTCCGTGTCTTTCCGTGTGTTCCGTGGGCAATTGAAAATTCTGTGGGATAATAATATTTATTTTTCTAATTTTTCAATTGCGACTGTTGCGGCGTTCATTTCGGCTTCTTTTTTGCTCAAACCTGTACCCATGCCTAAAACGGTTTCATTGACACTGACTTCAACTGTAAAAATTTTATGGTGTTCGGGTCCTGAAGTAGAAACAATTTTATAAATTGGATCAGGCATTTTTCGATAGTGCATCAAAGATTGTAAATCATTTTTGCAGTTAATTTGATTTTTATCTTTTTCAACAGTCTTTAAACCTGCATCAAAAAGTTTAATGATAACTTTTCGCGCGGCAAGAAATCCGCCATCAATGTAAATACTGCCAATAACAGCTTCAAGCGTATCTGCGAGTAAAGAAGAACGTTTTCTTCCATCGGATTTAGTTTCACCTACACCGAGAAAAATACATTCGCCAAGATCTATTGATTTTGCAACTTCAACGAGATTTGATTCGCTGCCAAGCCACGAAAGCATTAGTGAGAGCTCACCTTCTCTTTTATTAGTGAATCTATTAAAGAAATCATCCGCGAGGACAAGAGCGAGAACAGAATCACCTAGGAATTCGAGTCGTTCGTTATGTCGAATTTTGAGTTCAGCATTTTCGTTTGCGAAGGAGGAATGAACAAGAGCTTTGAAAGCGATTTTTTTAAGTTTAAACTTATAATTTATTTTTCTTTCAAGTTTATAAATAATTTTTAAGGCGTGAATATCCGGTTCGGGCAGATGAGCGAATTTTTCAGTATTTAATTTCAACCGTTTTTTTGCATCGTTTTGAAAAACGGAAAAGAAGCTTAGAATTTTGTTTTTTTCTGAAGGCATGTTAATAATCGATAATCGGTGATCCGTAATCCGTTCTTTGTGGACACAATGGACAGAATGGACATTAATCCAATAATAAATCCCCCAACCCCCTTTAGGAAAGGGGGACTCAATCCATTAATCCATTAATCCATTATTCCATTATTCTATCACTCCAATAAAGCACGCTAAAGCGTGGACTCCAACAATCCATTACTCAACCATAAGCTGGAAGCTTATGTTACTTTGTCAGGAATTTCTTCATACTTTCTATTTTTTTTATTTTTTCTTTTGCTTCAGAGAGTCGCTCGCGTTCCGCGTCAACTATTTCTTCCGGAGCATTAGAGACAAATCTTTCATTGCTAAGTTTTTTCTCAATAGAATTAATATATGAATTTAATTTATCAATTTGTTTGCCAATACGTTCAGCTTCCGCGGACATATCAATCGCGCTGTCGAGGCAAAGATAAATTGTAGCGATATCTCCGATTTCGCTTGGCAAAGGATTTTCGGGAGTGAAATTTGTATCAATATTTATTTCAGAAGCGGAGAGGAATCGCTTAAGTGTTTCGACTTCATTTTTGAGAAAGCTTTCCGCTTGTTCAGAAGCAGGTTTAATTACAAAACTAACTTTTACGCCCGGCTGGATGTTAAATTCGCTTCGTAAACTTCTGCCAAGTTTTATGAGTTCATATTTTTCAGAAACAAGATTCATTTTTTCTTTAGAACAAAAACCTGATCTTGCGGTGGGCCATTCTGATTTCATTGCCATAGATTCATCGTTAGCACCAACGGTCTGATGTAGTAATTTGTATAATTCCTCGCTTAAGTACGGCATAACCGGATGAATCAATCGTGTGATTTCGTTAAGCACACATGCAAGAACAATTTGGGCACGGCGTTTATTTTCGGGAGAATCGCCGTAAAGAGCTGGTTTAATAGCTTCAAGATACCAATCACAGAATTTATTCCACAAAAAGTCATATAAACCGGCAGCGTAATCGTGAAAATGAAATTCTTCAATAGAATTTGTCGCAGCTATGGTCGCTTGAGCAAGCTGCTCGAGTATCCATTGTTCATCGGAAGAAAAATCCCCCTTGCCCACTCCTAATTTAGAAGTTAGGGAATTACACACCCCGTCCGCTCCGTGTCCACCCCTTCCCGATGCTTCGACCGGGACATTCTGCTCAAGAGGGGATTTATTCGTGAACTTTTCATAAAGTTCTTTTGGAGAAAGAATTGGAATGCCTTCTTCGAGATTCATAAGAGCGAATCGTCCGGCGTTCCAGATTTTATTTGCAAAGTTTCTGCCAATTTCAAATTTATCGCTTGTAAGGAGAGCCAGTCCGAATTTATTTTGTGTTTCATCGTCAGCCCATCTTGAAGCCATAGTTTTTTTACAGTGAGGGCAATCGAAAAATTTCAATGTCATATTTTCCGGTATTTGCGGAGTAAGTTTTTCGCAGTGCGGACATTTGAATAAAACAGGCACACGAACATCCTGTGTTTCGGTTGACATATTTGCAACGGAAAATCTTAGGGCATCAACGCCATATTGTTGAATAATGTCGATTGGGTCAACGCCATTACCTTTGGATTTAGACATAGTTTGCCCCTGTCCGTCGAGGATTTTCACATGAATAACTACATCATGGAAAGGCACATCGCCCATATTGTAAAGTCCCATCATAACCATTCTTGCAACCCATAGAGTAACAATATCGCGGGAAGTAATCAGGACGCTTGTGGGATACCAGTAATCAAGTTCTTCGGTTTTTTGCGGCCAGCCGAGGGTCGAATGAGGCCATAAAGCCGAGCTGAACCAAGTGTCGAGAACGTCATCTTCCTGTTTCCATCCATTTGCTTCGAGGAAAGATTTTACATTATCATCGTCACTTTCAGGACAAACGTAAATGCGAATGCAATTAGATTTATCCGGATGAGCGGTGATAGAGAAAGAGCATTTAGAATTGAAAGAGTTTAATTTTTCAGTAAAAGATGTTTCGATATAATTATCGACAGCAGTAAGAATTTCTGTACCGGGATTTTTGGGATCAATGTTATTTAAATCAACATTTTCCGGGACGTTAATTTCGTTCGTCCAGATGGAAATTCTGTGACCCCACCAAAGCTGCCGGCTGATAGGCCAATCCCTTTTTTCTGACAGCCAGTCGATATACATTTTAGCATATCGCGGCGGATGGAAATTAATTTTGCCTTCGGCTACAACATTAATTGCCGCTTCGGCAAGATCAGCCATTTTAATGAACCATTGTTCCGAGAGATAAGGTTCTATCGGTGTTTTTGAGCGGTCGGAGTGTCCGATTTGTGTTTCATAAGGCTCGATTTTTTCAAAAAGATTGATATCTTTGAGATTTTCAATAACAGCTTTACGAGCTTCATCTTTTTTCATTCCGGCAAACTTACCGCCATTTTTGTTTATTGTACCATCCGGATTAAGAATATTTATCATCTCAAGATTATGACGAAGACCGCATTCATAATCGTTTGGATCATGTGCCGGAGTAACTTTAACGCAGCCGGTACCAAATTCCCGATTAACGAGTTGATCGTCTGCGATAATAGGAATTTCGCGGTTTGAAAGCGGCAGCAGAACAGTTTTACCGATAAGATGTTTATAGCGTTCATCATCAGGATGGACAGCTACGGCTGTATCTCCGAGCATAGTTTCCGGTCTTGTAGTTGCGATGAGCAATTTTTCATCGGAATCTTTAACAGGGTACCAATAGTACCAAAGATTAGCCTGAACGGTTTCGTGATAAACTTCGTCATCAGAAACAGCGGTGTGAAGAACAGTATCCCAGTTAACAAGGCGGGTACCCCGATAAATTAATCCATCACTGAACATTTTAAAAAAAGTATGTCGGACAGCAGTGGCGCATTGATCATCGAGTGTAAAACGAATGCGTTCCCAGTCGCATGAACAGCCCATAGATTTCAATTGCTCAATAATACGGTTGCCGAATTTTTCTTTCCACTGCCAAATTTTTTCAACGAGGGTTTCGCGACCGATATCGTGGCGTGTTTTCCCTTCTTCTTCGAAAAGTTTTTTTTCAACTACAGCTTGCGTGGCAATGCCTGCATGATCAGTTCCCGGGATCCACACAGCATTATCGCCCTGCATTTTTCTATATCTGGTGATAATATCCTGCAGCGTATCATTAATTGCGTGTCCGAGATGTAAAGCACCGGTAACATTTGGCGGTGGAATAACGATGCAGAAAGGATTTTTTGAATTATCAGGTTCTGCGTGAAAAAGGTTAGAATTTTCCCATGCTTTGTAAGTGCGTGATTCAATTTCGCCTGGGTTATATTGCTTAGGAATATCCATAATTTGATATATTTATTCCCCCTTTTTTAAAGGGGGTTAGGGGGATTTAATCTTTTAATAATCTATATTCAATAGAATCAATTAGCGCTTCATAAGAAGCTTCAATTATATTGGTTGAAACGCCAACATTTCCCCAGACATTTTTGCCGTCGGTAGATTCTACAAGTACACGAACTTTTGCCGCTGTGCCGGAATCTTTATTTCCTGGAAGCACACGAACTTTATAATCGATCAGTTTAATTTTGTCAAGAATAGGGAAGAACGGCATTAACGCTTTGCGAAGTGCAACGTCAAGTGCGTTAACCGGCCCATCGCCTTCGGCGGCGGTAAATTCTTCAACACCTTTAACCTGAACTTTAACAGTTGCTTCGGAGACAATAGCGCCGCATTTTTCTTCATCGATAACGCGAAATGCGAGAACATCAAACGGCGAAGAATGTTTATCGAGAGCTTTTTTGAGCAGCAATTCAAAACTTGCGTCAGCGGCTTCGTATTCATATCCGTTATGTTCACGTTGCTTAATTTCATCAACGAGTAATTTAATTTCATCATTTTTTGTATCAATATCAAAACCCATTTCTTTAGCTTTGAACAAAATATTTGCTCTTCCGCTTTGTTCAGAAATAAGGATTCTTCTTTTGTTACCGACAGTTTTCGGGGAAATATGTTCATAAGTTTTTTCGTTTCTCTGCATTGCGCTGACGTGAATTCCACCTTTGTGCGCGAAAGCGCTTAATCCTGTATAAGGCTGCCGTTTGTTATGTGCGAGATTAGCTATTTCATCAACATATCTGCAAACTTCAGTTAATTTTGAAATATCAGTTGCCGTTTCGCAATTCATTTTCAATTCAAGTGCAGGGATAATACCTGTGAGATCAGCATTCCCACATCTTTCGCCTACGCCGTTAATTGTGCCCTGAACATGGACCGCGCCGGCAGCAACAGCCATCAGTGAGTTTGCAACTCCGCAAGCGGAATCGTTATGACCGTGAAAACCGATTGGAGTATTTTTAAATTTGCTGCATACGTCCATTACGATTGAGCAAATTTCCTGAGGAATGCATCCGCCATTTGTATCGCAAAGCGCAAAGCAATCTGCACCGGCTTCTTCTGCAGCAGCGAGAACAGTCATCGCGTAATACGGGTCATCTTTATATCCGTCAAAAAAGTGTTCTGCATCAAATATAACTTCTCGTCCATGACTTTTAAGAAATTTAACTGAATCGGAAACCATTGCAAGGTTAGTTTCGGGATCAACACGTAGGGCCTCTTTAACGTGAAGCATCCAACATTTTCCGAAAATAGTCACGACAGGAGTTTCCGCTTCGATAAGTTTCAGCAAGTTAGGATCTTCTTCAGCTTTATTTTTTGCGTGTCTTGTGGATCCAAACGCAGCTATTTTAGCATGTTTAAGTTTTTCTTTTTTAATAAGTTGAAAGAATTCAATGTCTTTAGGATTTGAGCCCGGCCATCCGCCTTCGATATAATCAACACCGAATTCATCAAGTTTTCTTGTGAGAAGAACTTTATCGGTACTTGAGAAGCTAACACCTTCACCTTGCGAGCCGTCACGAAGTAAAGCATCGTAAATATAAACTCTTTTCTTTTTCATAATATTTCCATTTGTTTTAAGTAAGATTACTATAAAGGATTATAGTAAAAAATGCATATTTTTGCAATTTAATTAAAGAATTGTACACGATGGACACGATGGACATAATGGACCTAATGGACAAAGAACCACCCCGCCCGCCTCGGCGCGTTTTCAATCCTTCGGGTATCCCCGGCATGCTCGGAACCGCCGGGCATGTGCTTGACAATCTTTTCCGCAAAGCGGATAAACAAGTAAGCATAGGGTTGTGCGAAGCGCTACCCTGTGTACAAATCCCTCCCACCGTCTCTTCCCTGAAAGGGATGCACAAATTCAATCCCAAGCACATTGTTTCTTCATCCCTTTCAGGGAAATTATTAGTTTGGTTTTTCATGTCACAGGGTAGCGTATAACGCAACCCTGTGCTATCTTGTTTAAGTCCTTTGGACTATAATATTCCCCTTGCAAAAAAAGTTGGTTCTCATGCAATAGTATATTGCTTCGTTGGAAAGCCAAAAAAATCCGGCGGGACATGCCCGCCGGAAATAAAGAAAAACAAAATTTCTTAATCACGCAGGAATAAGATTAGTTTCTGTCAATTGCGTTGAGTTCTTCAAAAGCTCGAACAACTCTTGCGACCATAGATTCCTGAGCTTTTCTAAGCCAAACGCGGGGATCATATTTCTTTTTATTAGGTTTATCTTCGCCTTCAGGATTTCCGATTTGGGTTTGCAGATAAGCTTCATTTTCAACGTAGTAATCTTTAACTCCGATCCATGTTGCCCATTGAGTATCAGTATCAATGTTCATTTTAATAACGCCGTAAGAAATAGCTTCTTTAATTTCTGCAGGAGAAGAACCTGAACCGCCATGGAAGACAAAATCGACAGGTTTTTCAGGAGTATTAAATTTTTCCTGGATAAATTTTTGAGAATTATCAAGAATTTTTGGAGTTAATTTAACATTGCCCGGTTTGTAAACACCATGAACATTTCCAAAAGAAGCAGCAACAGTAAAATTATCGCTAATTGCTTTTAGTTTTTCATAAGCGTAAGCTACATCCGCCGGTTGAGTATAAAGATCTGAAGCATCCATTCCGGTATTATCAACACCATCTTCTTCGCCACCTGTACATCCGAGTTCGATTTCGAGAGTCATGCCGATTTTGCTCATACGTTCGAGGTATCTGCATGAAATTTCGATGTTTTCTTCAAGAGGTTCTTCCGACAGGTCTAACATGTGAGAAGAGAAGAGAGGTTTTCCTGTTTCAGCAAAATGTTTTTCACCTGCATCGAGTAATCCGTCAATCCAAGGCAGCAATTTTTTTGCTGCATGGTCGGTATGAAGAATTACAGGAACGCCATATTGTTCTGCCAAAAGGTGGACATGTTTTGCGGCAGAGATACAGCCCATAACTTGAGATCCCTGACCTTCAAGTTTAAGACCTTTACCTGCATAGAAAGCGCCGCCGCCGTTTGAAAGCTGAATAATAACAGGTGCGTTTACTTTTGCTGCTGCTTCAAGAACGCCGTTAGCAGAGTCTGAATTAACGATATTTACGGCTGGAAGCGCAAAAAGGTTTTCTTTAGCGATTCTGAAGACTTCCTGAACATCTTTACCTGAAAGCACGCCTGGTTTAACTTTATCGAGTATTTTTTCTGACATTGTTTTATCCTATTTTGAAATTAAAAGTTTACTTTAATAATATTACTGTCATTTGTTATATTCTATAAAAAAAGCATAATAATTGCAAGGTATTGTAACAAGGACAATCCTCTGCATTTCATCCACTTCCGGCGTTGCATAAGACTTGACGTATATTTATACGCCTGCGCCTTTCGCGCCTTGTAACATCCCCCGCCCTATCGGGCACCCCCTTGAAAGGGGGACTGGCATACTGTGATTAGTCGCCGGAATTGGGATTTCATTTTCTGGTTGAAAAAATTCGCTATATGTGGTATAATAGTATTTAATTGATTAAAAACCACTATAATTTAATATTACTCAAACAAAATCATGGCTACAATTTTAAAAATTTCAGAAGCAACAACATTAGCTTTTCACGCAATGACTTATATTGCCGCGCATCCTGAACGGCCTGTATCAACAGCCACGCTTGCCAAGAGGTTCAAAGCTTCTGCCGCTCATTTATCAAAAGTTATGCAGCGTCTTACTCATGTTGGATTATTAAAATCCCAGCGAGGACCCAGCGGGGGATTTTTATTAACAAGACCTGCGGAAACAGTGACCCTGATAGAAGTTTATGAAGCAATAGAAGGTCCGCTTCCCGATTCGACATGTTTATTTGACGAGCAAGTTTGTTCCGGTGAGGTGTGTGTGCTTTCCGGGCTTTTAAAAAGTGTCCACAAAGAAGTTAGTAAATATTTAAAAAATACTACAATAGATAAACAGGCAAAAGTATTTGAATAAAATGAAAAAAAAATTGTCTTTTTTTTTAATTTTTTTATTGCTTTCTACATCTACCGTTCTTTTCGGAACAGATAAAAATAATTCAAACGACAATGTAATCCTTCGAATTTCCTGGATTCCTGATGTCCACACAACCTGGCCTCCTGATATGGCCAGGCTTGCCGTTTTCCACGCGTTTTTAAATAAATACACAAATATAAATGTTGAGATTTCTTCCACGTTGAAGCTTGAGGGCGATGCAGCAGAAGGAAATGAATATCTTTCCATAGCCGGTGGATTAGCACCGGATGTATTTTATCTATATGGCAGAAAGATCGGCGCGTTTGTTGACCAGGGATTTATTCAATCACTATCTCCGTTTCTTGAGCGGGAATATAAGAAAACCGGAAAACCATTTAAAGGAATCGGTTCACCTGATAATATTTGGGAGTTAACCGTAAGTGATAACGATATAATGTGCGTGCCGTATATGTATTACGTTATGGCGCTGACGTATAGACGCAAAAATTTCGTTATGGCAGGACTTGATCCAGGTCACGGCCCGAGAAACTGGGATGAATTTTATCGCTATGCTCAAAAACTCACCTGGATTCCTACGAAGGAACCGGGTACTCCGCAAAATGTTCCTTATCGCTTTGGGTTTGCTCTTCCGCTTGGGCCGGGGCAGGGATGGCATTTCCATCAATTTGTCTGGTCGGCGGGCGGTGAGATGGTACAAGCATATAAAAGGTGTTCAAAGTGTGATGAATTAACACCTTCACATATCCCATTTACCGATTATTCAAAATTTTATGTAGAGATAGACAATCAAAAGGATTACGAGGAAAAAATATCAAAATATCCAACACATGAGATATGTTCAAAGTGTGGAGATTCGCTTGATGATGTTGATAAAATTGAATGGCGGATGGAAATAAATAAAAAAGGCGGCCCGGAAGCTTTGGCATTTTATCAAAAGATGAAATTTTCAAAGTGGATGCGATGTGACAACCGTAAAGACAAACGTCATAGGGGAAAATTTAATCTTGAAATAGATTTATCGGATGAAGAAGTTAAAGATGGAAAAATAATTGCCTGCCCTGTTTGCGGTAAGAAAATTGATCTGTCAGATTCAAAAACAAAAAAAAGAATTTATGACGGCGTTATAATATCTCAAACGCCGATGAGTAGTAATCAGCGTATAGAATATGCGATGTGGATTACTTTAATGTCCGAAGTTCAGCCTGAGAATGATTCCAATCTCGGCGTAACTTATTTTCCATCGATTGACGGAAGCGCACCCGTAAGTTTTATAGCAGGGCATTATCTTGCAATGAGTTCACAGATTAAAGGCGAGAAAGCTGACGCGGCGTGGGAATATATAAAATTTATGTGCAGCGAAGAGGCAATGCGGATTCGCGTTAAAACGCTTGTTGATAACGGATGGGGCGAATGGATTGATCCGAAATATCTAAAACTTTTTGGTTACAATGGAATTTATAAAGCAATTCCTGAAGAAAGAATAAAGTTTTTTGAAAAATTAGGTAAAAACTCGAAAGTTGAGCCTTATTGCCGAGGCTACAAAAATGTTCTTACAAAAGAATTAAGACTTCCAATCGATTTAGCACTCGACAAAAACAAAAGGGAAGATCCAAAAAAAGTTTTGGATGAATGCGCTGAACATATTAACACGTATGTTATAGGTAAACTTCCTGACAAAGTAGTTAAACAGAGGGAAAGGCTGGGCATTTTTCTTTTGATGGTAACAATAGTAATTTTATTTTTTGTCGGCAAAAAAATTGTAGAAGTGCTTAAAACAGGCGCACAAAAAAGTATTGAAGGTTTCGGTGTAACGGAAAAAACCTGGAGCCGACATTTTCGCGCGTGGATGTTTCTCGCGATGGCGGTAGGATCTGTTCTGTTGTGGAGTTATATTCCTCTTGTTCGCGGTTTGGTAATGGGATTTCAGGATTACAAGATTCTTGGTAATTCGAAATTTGTGGGGTTAAAGAATTTTGTTTCAGTATTTTCCAATTCTGATTTTTATATATTTCTATGGCAAACGATTATTTATGTCAGTCTGTCAATTATTTTAGGTTTTCTCATGCCGATTTTTCTTGCGATTTTACTTACTGAAATTCCAAAAGGTAAAGTTACGTTCAGAGTTATCTATTATCTGCCAAGTGTTACCACCGGTCTTGTAACAATGTTTTTATGGAAACAACTGCTTTATAATCCGACTGATGCGGGTGTGCTTAATCAATTGCTGATGGCAACACCTAATTGGGTTTATTTCGCGCTTCCGATTGCAACGGGATTTTTTTGTATCGCGGCAAGTATACCAACATTCAAAGGTGGTAACAAAATTGCCGGAGCATCTATTTTTCTATTAGGATGTTTTTTTGCATCTGCGGCTTTCTTTATTTCTCCGGTAAAGGAACCTCTCAGCTGGCTAAGCGATCAGCGTCTCGCGATGATTTGTGTAATTCTTCCGGGAATCTGGGCGGGTACCGGTGCGGGTTGTTTAATTTATCTTGCGGCCCTGAAAGGAATTCCCGATGCGCAGTATGAAGCTGCTGATGTTGACGGAGCAGGAGTTATTGCTAAATTATGGAATGTTTTAATACCTAACATAAAAGCGCTGATAATTATTAGTTTTGTCGGAGCGTTTATCGGCGCATTTCACGCTGCGCAAAACATTTTTGTTATGACAGCCGGCGGACCTGCAAATAAGACGATGACAATTGGTCTTGATATCTGGTACAATTCGTTTTTGTTTTTGCAATTTGGTTATGCAACAGCCGAAGCGTGGATTCT
>JAUVKG010000021.1 GCA_030596365.1 Chlamydiota bacterium
CTGAGAAATTTCAAGTTCCACAAGCCATTTTTCAAAAAACTTTTGCACATCAGTTATCATAGCCGCTGTACGGATATAAGCCTGAGCATCACCTGTCCATCCGAGCCGTTCATCCCGTTGAGGGCAATCAGTAGGAATATCAATAAAGTTCATCAATTGAGTATGATAAATATTACTGAATAATTTATTGAGCATTTTATTTGAGCAGGAGAATTTGCCAACACGCGGAGTATTGCTGCTGATTAAATAAGCGGTAATATCTTTTAGGAGTGGTTTTTTGGCAACGCCTGAAATTTCAAAATATTGGAATCCGTGAAAAGTGAAATGCGGTTGATAAGTTTCAACACCACCACCTTTACAGTAATATATATCGGTTGCATCAGCGAACCGGAGATTTTCAGTATAAAGAGACCCATCTGAATCAAGCATTTCGGAATGCCTAAGAGAAATTTTAGTTCCTTTCTTTTCATTAACTTTTATAGAAACAAATCCGGCAATATTTTGATTGAAATTACAAATAAACGTACCCTTTTTAATCTCAGTAATAGAAACAGGTTTGTATTTATGGATAATCTTAACCGGTTGGATCGGCCGGGCTTCAAGTTTGATTTCCGGCTGTTGATTACGTGCAGGAGTTCCCCACTCCTGATGTTTTGTATCAGGCGAAGACCAATCCGGGATTTCACGTCTTGCGTCATAAATTTCTCCTTTAAGCAGATCAGCTTCAATCAAAGGGCCTTTAGTAACCTGCCACGATCTGTCAGAGCTGATTATTTCTTTTGTTCCATCTTCAAAAAAGATAACAAGCTGTGAAATAAATTTAGGAGTATTTCCGTAATATGATTTTTGATTATACCAGCAAAAATAACCGGCATACCATCCGTCGGTAAGAATACATCCGATAGCATTATTCCCGTTTTTGATTTTTTTTGTTACATCATACGCATCATAATAAGCATATTTTTTGTAGTCAGTCCATCCCGGAGAAAGATAGTCATTTCCAACACGCTTGCCATTAAAGTAAGGTTCATAAATACCGAGAGCAGAAACATAAAGTGTCGCGCGTTCAATAGGTTTTGATACAGCAAATTGCTTACGATAATAAAACACAGGCATACTGTTGTTCTTGCTTAGTTTGTCCGGAAAGGCATAATTACATAACCACTCAGCTTTCCAATCGGCTTTTTTTAGCATACCCATTGCCCATGAAGCCATATCGCTCCAATCTCCGGGTTTATTATTTTCATCCCAAAGGATAACTTTCCAAAAGTATTTTTTGAAAGATTGCAGAGATTTACCTGAACATAAAATAGCGGTAGAATCATTGGAAGCAATTTTTTCAGAGTCCCAGATATCGCCTTTATTTTTTGATAAAAGTTTTTCTGTTGAAGCAACTATGACTCTGTATGCCGATTGAGATTTTCCTTTTGAAGCGGGATTGTCTGCCACCCCAATCCATGAAAGTCTGGGGCGCCTACAATCAATAGCAAGCGGATCAACAAGGTATTCACATTTTAATATTTTAGCATGGATAGTATATTTTTTCAATTTAGTATTTTTTACGTTTTGGATTATTAAATTTTTAGTAGAGTTTGCATTTGGCTAATGTTATCGCTCCAAAAAAAATAAATCCTATGAACGCGGGTTCAGGAATAGGAATAACTTTTTTGTTGCTGAATGCGTAAAAATGCCATGGATTGTTGATAGGAGTTGTTGAAATCGAAAATACACCATCAGCATTAGCTGTATATCGATAAGTTAAAAGTTGACCGTTGTTTGCTCCAAATTCATCCTGGTCAACGTTTGTGATAAAAGCCCCGTCACTTGTTGCAATGTATGACCTTCGGCCGCCTGCGCCTTCAAAACCCATACTGTATAGCGTCAAAATATATTCCTGACCGTAAATAAGACCGGTAAGAGTAAGTGAAGCGGCATTATTAGCTGAAGCGGGATACAAAAAATTTGTCAGTATATTTTTGCTTGCAGGAGTAACGCTTGGATTAGCACCTGTGAAACTGTTAAGCACATTACCATCAGCGGTTCTTAATTCCCAATTTGAGCCACTCATGGCTGTTATGCCTGCACCGGTAAAAGTTCGACTATTAATAACAACATCAGCAGTATCAGCAAAATTTACAGTATGGGTGTAAGTGTTCGTATAAAAAATTCCTGAATCCGCATCACCAGTCCACACTGCTGTTGTAATAGCGTTGCTTGAAGGTGCTAGAACTTTTAAGTTATCAATATTAGCATCTGTTTCAGCCACTATAAAATTTAAATAATTATTTGTAAAACCGCCGGGATTAGTAATAGTATATATGTTAGTACCTGTAACTTGAAGCGGATATGCTTTACTGTTAATGAACATTGCGACTTGACCATCGCCGGATCCGCTAAAATCAGTTTGAGATACAACAAGCTTTAATTTTAGTGTCTGACTTGAAGAAACTGCCAACTCCGGAAACTGTTTGTTGAGCAGTTGTACGCCATTCAAATGTACCCACATCCAACCGTGGTTCCATAGCCTGATTTCAAGTCCTGCAGCCCCTTGGTGCGGATAGCTATATACAGCATCTGTTCCGATGGCAATAGAACCCCAGATACCGCCGTCCGGACTAAGCCTTGTAAACTCATACTCAACTGAAAAATTTCCGGATTCAGTGAAATTATGATTAAGATTAAGATATCTTACCTGACCGCCACCCGTAATCACATTCGCTTTCCCGGCGTTTGGCCCGGCATTAGTTACTGTGAAACCCACTTCCGGCTGATTGTAAAGTAAAGGCGCAGCCATTCCGGACTGTCTACCGGAAGTATTGTACTCGAAGTTGATATTTCCGCCATTCCCGGTGCAGTTAAAATTGTCGGCAAAAATTGTGCTTGAACTAATGGGATCCGAAGTATTGGTTCCGTAACCTAATTCGCTCAGTTGCTCCGGCGTTCCGACATAATAATTTAGAAAATAATCATTAGTTTCATCTTGACTGAATGTAATTGTGCCTCTTCTATCAACAATCCAGGGATGAAAAGATATATTTCCATTTGAATAATTGTTTGGATCGGAACCATAAGCAGTTCTCTCCATATTCAAATGAGCACCGCCGAACGAAAAAGGCGGACTTTTCGGCATATCAACAGCAACGCCTATTTCTTTGCCGGAAATATTCCATACAAAAACCACATATTTTAATCCCGGTCTTATTTTATAACTTCTATTTGGTACAATTTCAGCTTCATAAACAATATTTGACGGTACCGAGTAATCAGGCCCTCCAAGAAAAACTTTATATACTTGAGTATTAATACCGTCGGAGCTGTATCCTAAGTAAGCGTTTAAATTCCTGTCTTTGGCAACTTGGCGATCAAGGTAAAATGCCTGTTCTATTGTAAACCAATCCCAAGTTTGATTAACCATAGCTTTATGAGTATATGTATTTTTGATTTTTATTACATCTCCGGTAAAAACCGGTACTTTTGATAAATCTATTCTTCCACGACCTTCATCAACAGCTACAGATGTATATCCATAACCAGGACATAATGCTTCACTATCGCCAAAATCTCCATCAGGATGGTAGTGATCCGCGTAATTTGGATTCCAGTTGATAGCTACAAGACTTTCCCCCGGGATTTTGATAAAAGAGTTGCTGTATCCCCATGAAAACGGAGTTGAATTACCGGCAGCCTGGTTAAAAACATAAACATCCCGGCTGTCAGGAGAGCTTAGCAGATATGATGTTTGCCATGCAGCTCCTGCCGCGCTTTTACCTGCAATGACACTAACTCCGTTTAATAATAATCCGGCAGCAATGCCTGAAAATCTTTTACTTAAACTTACATTAACTTCAATATCCTGACTAATTCCACCTGTAATTGTAATTGATTCAATATCACCGGGATAATCCATTGGATTGTAGATCCAGGTATCAGAATTAAGTCCATCGCACCGTGCCGGATTTTGTTGTAAAAGCAGTATAAATACAATTAGAAGAAAATATTTCATATTTTGTTATTTGTTATTCGTTATTCGTTACTCGTTAATCGTTATTTGTTAATCGTTATCAGGCTTGCCCAGCCGCAGGCGGGGTGTCAGCAATCCATTAATTTTACCACGCGTTTGGCGTGGCCAATAATCCATAGGTTGGAAGCTTATGCTACTCTTCCATTAACTATTAACTATTAACTATTAACTATTAACCATTAACTATTACTTTATTTCAACAATTCCAAATCCGGAAACATAATTCTTTTTAACTTTCAAATCCTTCATCCACTTTCTTACTTCTAAAGTCTTGAACTTACCTTTCCCGTCACAATTAGTCCATAGCCAAAGCGGAGTTGGCCACAAACAATATTCAGGTTGAACAACTTCATAAAAATTCTTACGAACGCCATCTTGTCCGTGATGCGCCATTTGTACATAATCAGCTTTTAATTTTTTATGGTCAATAGATTTCAATAATTTATCACCGCCTTCGGGACCGAGATCACCGAGGAACAAAACTGATTTATTTTTGTCGGAAAATTTCATCACAATACTGGAATTATTTATCGCGTTGGATGTGATATCAAGATTCACATTGGAAAGGATTTCAATATGAATTCCACCTACATTAAAAACATCACCACGATTAATCTTGATATATTTTCTATCGGCTTTTTTTATTGCCGTGTTAAATCCTTCAAATGTATCTGCATTACCATTTTCATATTTCTTAATCCATTCCAAAGGCGGAAATGAAGCATATATTTTATCAATTCTTAAATCGCCCTGATTTGACAAAATCCATGTCAACGCGTCAATATGATCTTCATGAGGATGAGTTAAGAACCAGCTGTCAACACGACTCCCGTGACTTGCAAGGAATTTTTTCAGATAATCACCATCACAAGTCATTCCGCCATCAATAACTATAATTTTCCCATTCGCGGATTTAATAACATAACTCAACATTTGTGTTGGTCCTTGTGACGGTAATTGCCAAAGGGTAAAACTTTTTTTCATATTTTTTTTACCGGACATTTTGTTTTTCATCACATTTGAAATTATATTTTCAGCGGATGAATCTACCTTGCCAAGTACAATCCCGGCAGGAATTGCTAACATTAATTTCAAAAAGTTTCTACGGGTTTTCATAATTTCAAATAAAGCAGTTGGATTAATTTTTTTATCTAATTAGGGCTTACTCGAAAAGGTGCAAACATTTAAATTCTGAAAGTTAGCCAAAGCAATTCCCCCTTTTTATAAAGTGGAACATCCCGAGTATTCCCTCGGGAGTGGGTTTAGGGGGATTTTATATTTCAATTAGCATGAATATGAGTACAAATCATTCCGTTGTTTTTTTGATGTCTTTGGCTATTTTTAAATGATTTTCCAAATTTTCTTAATGTTTTGTTTGTTTCTAAATTTCTAAATCCCCCAACCCCCTTTAAAAAAGGGGGACTTTAACGCCGCTTTGCGGCTGACCCCTTTTCGAGCAAGCCCTAATTAGACGGCAATCAAAAAGGGGACAATTTATTCGGGTACACCACTTCGACTCGAAGTGGAAGCTTTACAAAAACAAGTTTTCAAAAAGTTCGCATTGATAAACAGCCTGTTTCGGGTCGAAACAGGGTACTCTTTGCAATCCCTACAAGTTTGTCTTATATTTCCTTATATCCCTTATCCACGAGCGCCTTCGGCCTCTGGACAAGTTGTGGTTCAATAATTTTTTTATTATTTCCGTATCGTGCTTTTGTAACCAAGCTCGTTTAGTTGAGCCGGTGTACCGACATAATAATCTAAGGAAAAGTTTTTAATATCACCTTTAGCAAAAGAAACTATTTCCCCGTTTTTGTGTTCAATCCAAGTGTGCCAATTTATATTTCCATGAGCATAATTATTTGGATCCGGTCCATAAACGGTTCTCTCAATGTTCAAATGGGCGCCACCAAATTTATAGGGCGGTTTTTTCGGCATATCTATAGCCACCCCGATATTTTTTCCTTTAATATTCCATACAAAGACAACATAATTCAAGTCTTTTCTTAATTTATAGCTTTGATTTTCTACAATTTCAGCTTCATAAACGATTTTTTTTGGTACCGACAAACCAGGTCCACCAAGAAAGACTTCATATACTTTATTACGAACACCAAAGTAAGCTTTTAATTTCCGCTGCTTTGCAACAAGACGATCTATGTAAAATGCCTGTTCTAAGGCAAAAACATCCCAAGCCTGATTCTCTAATGCTCTATATGAATATTCATGAGTGATTTTTATTACGTCTCCGGTAGAAACCGACACTTTTGATAAATCAATTCTAGGCCGCCCCTCAATAAAAGTTGCAGATGCATATCCTCCTGTAGGACATAATGCTACTGAATTACCGAAATCCCCATCGGGATGCATATGATCCGCGCAGATCGGATTCCAATCCCATGCTACAATACCTTTCCCGGGATAAGCGCTGAAAACGTTGCTGTACCCCCAGGCAAACGGAGTTGAATTTCCCGCCGCTTGATTAAAAACATAAATGTCAAGATTATTAATGGCACTTATTATGTAAGATGTTTGCCATGCTGCTCCCGCCGCGCTATCGGCTTCAATTACATTCACACCATTTAACAACAATCCGACTGCGATACCTGAGAGTTCTTTACTCAATCTTATATCCACTTCAATATCTTGTTTCTCGCCACCTATAATCTTAACTGACTCCGTTTTGCCGGGATTAGTCATTGGATTATAGTGTGAAACATTTATGACATTAAGGTTCCCACCCAACGCCTGATTTTGTTGTAAGAGCAGTATAAATAGAATTAGTAAAAGATATTTCATATTAAATTATTAAGTTATTAGTTATTAGGTGTCAGGTGTCAGGTGTCAGGTGTCAGGAAATTCAAATCAAAGATTTGAATTTAGTATTCACTTTATCCTTGGGTGTTTCGTGGTCAAGTATTTGGTTGTCGATTACTCCATTAGTCCATTTCTCCATTAAAACACGCTAAAGCGTGGACTCCAACAATCCTTTACTCCATTACTCCATTTAGGACGCTGGGGACAGCGTCCCTCCACTCCATTACTCCATTACTCCATTAACTATCTCCCATTCATTTATCTTACGGAGGTCCTTTCCAGCTCATGAATTTTCACATTCCCGTTTTCCTGTCTGTCGGCATTAATTACAAATCGTTTTATTCGCGTTGCAATAACCGAATCGAAATCCGGAATTATTTTTTCTTTAGAAAGATTATCTTTAAGCAATTGCGCTTCGACTTCGACAGTAAAAAATGTTGAGTCAAGAGCGATAATATTAACACATCTTTCGAAAATATCAGGTGTCATTGTTTTAACCTTCAATATATCTCCAAGATTCCGATACGGTTTCAAAGTTTTTTTGCCATTTCTATCAAGACCTTCATAAATATTATTTGCAAGTTTGGAACTAATTCCAGGTAAACTTGCAAGTAAACGTGGTTGAGCAGTATTAATGTTTACTCTTCCGGTAACCGGAACCGGAGTAACAACAGCATAATTAAACCATGCGATACCAGTTTGTTTACCACCTGATCCGGTCATTGCTTTACCGGTTTTATCTTCTATATTTCTTTCTGCAACATTATGAGCGGTCAATTTGATTTTGATGCTTCCGTCCCCCGAAATATTTTCCGGTTTAATTTTACCCGCGTTAAAAGAATCTTGTTTACCGTACTGACCGCGTTTTTTCAACATATCGAATTCTTTAGTCATGTAATTCCAAAGTTCAACATCAATTGACGCGTTATTATTTTCTTCGAGAAATTCTGTTGTGTCGATTGCATCATTAAGACCGTGAATATACAGGTCATAAGTTCCAGAATAAGGTATTGCGTTTTCCCATGTCCACGTGGCTGCCTTACCACTTTTTCTTGTATAGCACATTGGGGTGGCATAACCCGGGCCGATAGAGAATTTATTACCAATGTTTGGTTTCAAAGCTTTCCGATTTGGAGATGAGCGGGGAATATCGCCGGTACTTTTTTCAGAAAGCATAAGTGTATTTTTAGAATTAGAAATGATGGGATATTTCTCACCACGCAACGGACCTGTAAGAAAACGAAGAGCTTGCCCCGCCCATTTATTTAACTTCCATTCCCCGGATTTAGCTTGTATGGATCTTAAAGAAGATCTCGCGACTTCACCATAAGCTTTATTCCATCCTACCTGTGTAACATTGCCAAGACAGGATTCAAGTCGAATATGCGATGATGACATATATTTTGAAAGCGAGCTGAGAGCAGAAACACCTTTAGAAATATCTCCGCTACCGCCAAGTCGTTCGAAATCATTACCTGTAGAGATATTACGAGCTTCGCCCACGCTGCAAAACGGTCCGTTTTTAATAAAGAATTTATCATTATGATGAGTTCTCATAGCGCGATTTTCGGCTTTATTTTCAGTACCGCCGATTGAAGGTTTTTGCCTTTTAATCCATGTGTTTTTTGTGGGGTCAATCTTTTCTGTAGTAACATCAAGTTCATCAACTTCAACTTTACCATAATCAACAGTTCTTGCGCACACCTGATCATATTCATTTTTTAAAGTTAAAGAAACAATACCTCCGCTATGCGGTAATCCAATAACCATAATAGATTTCCCGACAAGTTTCCCGCTTTGAATATCTTTATCATTGCCGATAGGTCTGATAAAGATTTCATTTTCTTTAAAGATGAAATAAGACAATACCGGAGCGAAAAGATTATTCCATGAATCGGGATCATCCGCATTTTCTTTATCAACGAATTTAATAGTTTCGAGATTAAAAATTTCTTTATCCAGACCTTTATCATCAATGATAATAGAATAGCCCCATCTGTTTTTATTAGGACCTTCGCCATAAGAATTTCTTGTGCTTTTAATTTTATAAGTTACACCCCAGTTCTGTTCATCCATTTGGAATACCGGGATTTGTTCATCAGCTGAAGAGCCCCATTTATTATCCGCGTTACCATAGTTTGAGTCAAATAATTCTTTATCATTTACAAGATAAAAATGTCCTCTCGGCTGAACAACCGGATTGTTATCTACAATTCCGCGCCTTAATTTTTGATCATAATATTCCGTACTGCGAATTCTTCCAATTTGAGTTGCAAGACTTCCCGTGTTACAAATTACTCTCCAGTTTGCAAGTGAAATAGGTGTTGCAGACGCGTTATACATTTCAATAACTTCGGGTGCAGTTACTCTGAAATATGAAACATACTGTTTATTATCGCCCTGTCTTTTAACATCAGGAGAAGACGTCAGCATAATTTCCATCCATCCGCCACTTTTAGTTCTAATTGGTTTGCCATCGTTACAAACCCACTGTCGTGTTAAATCCTCATCACTGGTATATTTACCATTAATATTTCCTGATACTCCAAGGTCATCAGGATAGCCTCTTGTATAACGATTTTTTGACGGACGTCCAATTGCAATTTTAAAATATTTTCCCGCAGTTGGCCGTCGGGCACGGAGTAAATAAGATCTGTTAGCTTTGTCAACACATGCGATAGGATAACCCGGGCTCCACGCGTTTATTGTAACACTTAAATCATAATCGTTAGTCATGCCTGCAAGAGTCATACGCGACTCAAAATTTTCACCTGAATAATATTCTTTTTTACTAATTGTAATTGAGTCCTGATCACCTGATAATATTTTGAAACAACCTATTGAATGCTGAGTTTTCGGGTCTTCAAGATTGTCTGACCATTGATAAACCATAGCCAAAGAATTTCTGAAATAATTTTCCGGAAACTTTGGTCGTTCGCCATCTCTTCTGCCAAGTTTCCCCAACACTTTCAAAAGATTTTTGTGCAGACTTTCCAGTGACCTTGAATCGCCAATGACAGCGCCCGGAGTATTCCATCTGCTCCATGTTTTATTGCCCGGTAGATTTACCGGAAGGGGTTGTCTGATTAAAGGTGTTATTTTAGTAACTTTGCCGTATTTACCAATAGTTTTTGGAAAATCTATCGTTACATTACTGCCGATTTTAAGATTTCCAATATTTTTATTTTTGTTAATTCTCCAAGCTCTACGCGGATCAATTATATAAGAATTCTGTGGGTCATCAGGTTGAGCGTCATAAATCATATCAACAAAATAAAACATTCTCTTTCCATCCGCGCTACCGCAATTATCAATCCAATAATCTTTATCATTATCTAACCAGGGAGCAAATGCATAAGACGGATCAACGGAATATGTTTCATCATTAGCGAGAATTTCATTAAAACATATTGCCTCAACACCGTAAGTTGAACCGAGAGTTGAAAGCACGTGATTTTCATCCCGATAATCAATTAAATTTGCCGCAAGCTGCATTTGTTTTGCTGAATCCGGCTCAAAAGGCGAATCAGCATTAGCTCTTATCAATAAATTTCTGCATTCACGAGTTGTCATGCAGTTAATGTCAGATGGAAACTTATTCGGTAATGTTGGAGATCCGGGCATATCACAAGAATATATTGTTGCCATTTGCGGAATTTCACGCCTCATTAGAGTTTGAACGTCCGGTGATAATTTATTTTTATCGTCTATTAATATATTCATAAGTTCAGTCATACCGCTGAATTTTCTGTCATCGCCTTTTAAATGTTCCGCTGAATATTCTTTCGGATCATTAATGCCTTCGTCTTCTTCATCAATGATACCATTAGCATTGTTATCAATTCCGTCAGCCATCAGTATTAAATTATTTTGATCATCATCACCCCACATACCCGGAAGTTTATTTTTACCATAGCGGAAATCAATAAGTTTTTTTGCGATTTTAGCGTGGACGCCAAGAGCGCGCGGCAAGACAATTTCACCGGTATCCCATCCTGTACCTTTAGAATTTTTTAAAAGAAACGCTTTTTGAACATTCACCTTCGCCGCTTCGTCTTCAATTCGAATTCTGTATCTGCCTATTATTTTCCCCGTGGCATCTTTCATAATCATCCACTGACTTTTACCTTTTCCGGAAGTTGATTGTAAAAAATCTTCCGCTATATTGGAAATCTTATCCTTGCTATTCGAGTTCATTTCATCAACAGTGAGCAATGCCTTTGCGTATTCAAGTCCTGAATTAACAAGCATATCCAACTGCTGTGAATTTATATTGGCTTTGCTTTGCTTGCTTTCAATATTCATCAAAGTCGTAAAAGAAGCAGCCATTATCGCAAGCACAACAAGTATTGCCAGAACGGCAACAAGAGCGATACCGGAGTAATCCGTGATCCGTGGCCCGTGGTCCGAGATCCGTAATCCGTGATCCGTGGTCCGTGGTCCGTGGTCCGTGACCCGTAGTTTATTGTCTTTAGATTTCTGATTGCTCATTTTACTGTTGAATATTGAATCAAAATAGGAACTATTTTCGTAAAGTAATAACTGCTGCCAAAAAGAATATTAGAGCCGATAAAACCGGTTCAGGAATAAGATTTATTATTGATATATCATCTATTAAGACTGTATTATCAGGACCGGCAACAGATTCAAATTGCAAAATAGTTGATGTAGATGTTGCGGTAAAATATAAATTAGTGTGGTAATATGTTGTTTGTGAAATTATATTAGTATCATCGTGAATTAATAATCCACCAATTTCAGTTTGCAAATGCGGTGAATTTCCGGGTCGCGCGTTGTAATAATATGACAATTTATAATTATAACCAACTTCTAAGCCGGTAATAGTTTGGCTTGCTCCGCAGCCATTAACAATATACATACAAAACTTTCCTTGTGGAATATTTAGAGTTCCGCTATAAGGATTACCGCTCCAACCTAATCCATACCATGAAACAGGTTCCCATCCGGTTATTAATTTTGGATTAAACACTTGTCCAAGATTATTAACGTTTGTCATAACACCTGTTGCTTCAAACCCTGGATTTTTAATAACGACTTCATTTGCATCTCTTTGAATAATAACAATTCCGTCAAAAAGAGCGGTTCTGTCATTATCTATTCCATCATCAAGATTTTTTAAAATAAGGCTGCTGCTGTTTGTGTACGGAATAAAAACGAGATTAGTATAATAATATGGTTCGGTTAAACTGCCTGATGATTCTACAGAGCTCAGATTAGTAACACGCATTAATTCTTGTGTTCCAAAATACGCGGCAATATTACAGTTAGAAGTTGCTGCACGAACATTATATCTAAACTGCAGCCAATATTGTTTATTAGTTTCCATTGCAAAAATATCTTGAGATATCTGACCTGTCTTATGAATATAAGCCACAGCATCGAGATCTGGCCGCAGCCCATTATCAGAAAAAACCAAACCTGTATCAACCCCGCATGTTCCGAAACACGACCAATTATCTAGAGGGACAGGAGATTCAAAGCTCGGGTTAAGGATTTCCATTACCGGTATTTTATTTAGAATAAGGATCCAATCATCTTTAGACGGTCTTTCCGGCAGCAAAATTCTTTTATTATTAACAAGGAATGTAGTTTGTAAGTTTTCTTTTTCACCTGTTCTTGGATTTAAGAACGCTGCTTTATATTTATCTCCATTTGTCAGACCGGTAAGAGATGCATAGAAATTAATATACGTATCCGGGAAATAAATAACAAACAATTTATTTCCATCGGCTTTTACAGGTATCTCCTGATTAATGCTAGAATCAATAACATTTAATTTCGGCTCAAGTTTCCACCATTCACAAGATTCATAAATAGACTTTAATATTTTCATCTGATAGCCGCCTGGTCTAATTAACGCGTTGCTCCAGATTGTTATAGTGCCCCACTCTTCAAATGTATGGTCGTCTTCATTTTGAGTTGGATACCAAAGTCCATGAGAACCATAAGTATAACCAAATGATCCGAATTGGATCGCGCGATAAGCTACTTCACGAACATCAGCCGCGTTATAATTACGGATACCTTCATATCGACATTCAGATTCCAACATTGGTTTATATAAATTGCTGAAATAAATATCGGTATAAAGAGTGGATGGCGGTATAGCCGGTTCATGAGCGCCCTGAAGCATAATAAAATCATACCAGCTTTCATTCCACGCCTGCCGATGTTCGCCTGCGTACCACCATGGATGAACAGTCATTGCTCTTTTATAAGGGTCTGTATTTTTAATATATTGTCCTAAACTCAAAGCTTTGCTTACCCATCCCGGGACATTATTTTGATTGTATTCGCCGCAGATCAGAAAAGTTACAGCATGAGCACTATATCTTGCTATTGCGTAATCCCATAATTTTTCCCACTCTAAAAGAGTTAAGCCATCCATTCCGGAATGAAAAGTGAGGCCAAAGACTACTACTATTCCGTTTTCATTAGCATAATCAATATATCTATCAACTTCTTTCCAATATTCAGGATCAATTTCTCCCTGCTTAATTAGCGCTCTTGGATCGCTGCCATTTATAGAGCCTAAAAATGCCCATTGAACTATTGAATAATCCTGTGTTGTTCTTGTGTCAATACATTTTTTATAACACGTCTCAAACGGCATTAAACTTGAAGGACAAAACCACCATGTATCACCAAGCCAGAAGAAAGGTGTGCCATCGGTATAAGTAAGATAACGTTTGTTTGCACTGACCTTTAATATACCGCCATGTTGTCGAAGAGGGTTATCACTTTGCACACAAATAACTTCAAAAGAACTTGTATGATTATTTAGTCCGGCATCAGGAATTGAAGAAGTAATATAATTCCAAACTCCTGTAGAAGTAGGAAATAAACGTATTGCCCATTGGTTTTCGCCATTCCAAAAAGCTGAATTTGTTGTTATTTCACCATTAGGTCCGTTAAAAATGGCATTCATTTGAACCTGTGAATAATTTGTGTATTGCTGCTGTGCTTCAAATGTAAGAGTTACAACATCGTAAATTCCATTTGTCATTATAGCGCTTGCCGTGTTAACAACAAAAGCAAACAAAGTAAATATTAAGATTAGATTATATTTTACGTTTATAAATTTCATAAGTTTTGTAAATACTGCTTCTTCAGTAAAAAAGAAGCATATATTTCAGCCCTGAAAGGGCGACATTATAATAGTCCCGCTGGGGCAAGTTTTAACAGTTTTATGAGAACCTGCCTTTTCGAGCGTCGTCTAATTAGACGGCGCTCGAAAAGGTGTTATGTAAAATTTACATTCCCGAATTCCCCTCCTTACAAAGGAGGGGTGCGCTTTAGCGTGGGGTGGTTCTCATTTCAACAAAACATTATTTCTCAAAAAAATAACTAAATCTTATCCTAATTGGGAAGTTCGCGCCCATTTTCACAAAAAATATTTGCTAATGCAAGAACCACCCCGGCCTATCGGCCACCCCTCCTTGGTAAGGAGGGGAGTTTTTTCGTCAGACCCTTTTCGATCCGGCTCTAATTAGCATCAAGTCACAAGCTATAGTTTCCTTTCAATACTTAACATTCAGTTTGCATTACTAAATTTAATTCATAAAAAGCACACGTGCTTTTTATGAAACAAATTTCCTTCGATAATAAATGATAAATGTCATAGCGATAGCGAAGATCCCGGCCCCAAAGGACGTCGGGAATAAATTGTTAGTTAGATGCCAGACGCTTGACGCTTGGAAATACACCAAATCCAAAATCCAAAATAAGAAATTATAAATAGACAGGGTTCAGGTATTCCACTGCCTATTAAAGTTACTTCAGCACTGCCGCCACTACCGGATAAAGTAATAACATTTGTGTAACTTCCATCGCTTATCGGCATAAATTCCACATTAATAATATCCGGAGTTAAAGCTGTAGCGGAATAAGAATTTGTGAGAATGAATTCCGGTAAAGCGCCGCTAATTGTTCCGGAAACAACACCACCGCCAAGGTTTCTAATTTCAAGCGGCATAGTTTTTGAGTTGCCAATAACGACTTCATCAAAATACAGGTATTCATTAACATTCAGTTCCGGTTCCGCCTGAGCAGTTTCTTCATTGCTGAAAGCCGAAATGTGAAAAGAACTGTCAGTGGTAGGAAGAGCAACAATAGTAAAAGTGCCATCCGCTGACGCGACATAATCGTATTGCAAAATCAAACCGTTACCCGTTCCATAAGTATTCTGCGACACATTTGTAATCATGCCGCCCACACTGCTTGAAAAGTAACTATCTCTTCCGGAGATTTCAAAAGCATAAGTATAAATAGTCATTCTGTTGGAGGAGAAGGGAGTTAATCCGGAAAGTTTAACAGCCGCGGAATTACCGCCTGCTCTGCTTGAACCCCACCAGCAGAAATTTTTAGCAAGCGTTTTGCTGTTACCGGCAATATTCACTGCCGCTCCGTCACCGCCATCAAAAAGACTCACCCAACCGGCGGAACTCATTATTTCCCACGAACCGTTTGAAACACAATAAGCGGAGCCATTAGGAACATTAGTGCCACCAAGCGCACCGGCACCGATAAATGTTACGCTATTGATTTCAATATCATCGCCGTTCAGGTTTACGATATGGGTATAAGTTTTTGATGAATCAACGAATGAATCTGCATCACTTGTCCAATTTGTTACAGTAACTGCTTTATAAGTTTCCTGAACACTTATGTTATCAACAACAGTAGAATTAGCAGAAACACTATTAGAACTAAACATAGTAATATAATTGTTACCGAAACCGCCGGAATCAATAT
>JAUVKG010000247.1 GCA_030596365.1 Chlamydiota bacterium
CCGATGCGGGAGTGAATGTAAGAATTATTGATCAGGGATCATCTGAAATAAATATTATTGTTGGCGTTGGTAATGAAGACTATGAAAAAGCGATAAAAGCAATTTATAACGCGTTTGTGAGTGAGTAATTGAAGAATTGGGGAATTTAGTAATTGCGGAATTGGTGAAATTGAATCAATTAATAAATTAATAAATTAATCAATTATTCAATAATGAAAGTACCGGAGGAGAGACTCGAACTCTCACGGAGTTGCCCCCACTGGATTTTGAATCCAGCGTGTCTACCAATTTCACCACTCCGGCATATAAGGTAAAATAATTAACAGGTAAATATTTTACAAAAATGGCAATTAAAAATCAATAGGACGTATGGTATGTAAAATCAATAATTGATATAATATTTTCTGAAACTGAAAACAAAAAAGACCAAAAGGACTTAAACGACTAAAAGGACTAAAAGGACTAAAAGGATAATAAGGACAATAAGGACAAGAAGGATAAGAGGGCAAGAATGACAAGAAATTTCATTTATGTCCTTAAAGTCTTTGGAGTCTTTTAAGTCCTTAAATATTTAACCGGAGTTTTATGATGTCTGAAAAATTTATACCAATACACGGTGGTTATAAAAATCTTTTGTCATATCAGAAATCCGTAATTGTATATGATGCAACCGTATATTTTTGCAAACGGTTTATAAGCAAAAGAGACCGAACTTATGATCAAATGATTCAGGCTGCGCGTTCCGGGAAACAAAATATTATTGAAGGGAGTATGGCTTCTGCAACATCTAAAGGGACTGAAATCAAATTAACTAATGTTGCTCGTGCCAGTTTGGAAGAACTTTTAGAAGATTATCGCGATTTTTCGCGTACTAATAAAATTGAAGAATGGTCAATAGAACATTCTTACGCAAATCGGTTAAGAATGTTAAACCGGATACCTGATGCGACTTATGAAACTTTTAAAAAAGGTATAGAAAATGCCGAACCGGCAATTTGTGTGAATGTAATTATTGGCTTGATTAAAGTAACAAATAAATTGCTTGACAAACAAATAGCAAGATTGGAAAAGGATTTTGTTAAAGATGGAGGTTTACGCGAAAGAATGTTTCGTGCCAGACTTAATGAAAGAAAAGATAATTTAGAAAAACTAAAGGACGAAAAGGGTAAGGAAAACAAAAGTTTTTTTTAAATGTCCTTAAAGTCTTTAAAGTCCTTGAAGTCCTTGAAGTCCTTTAAAAAATAATAATCCAAAAATTCTTATGAACCAAATAAACACTTTACCTAACGATCCGGAAATTACACCGGAACTTATTGATGAACACGGAATTACTCCCGCCGAATACAAACATTTGCTCGAAATACTCGGTCGGGAACCTACTTACACAGAGCTTGGAATTTTTTCTGTGATGTGGTCTGAGCATTGCTCATACAAAAATTCTCGCAATCAACTCAAGAAATTTCCGACTACCGGAGACAAAGTTCTCGTGAAAGCCGGTGATGAAAATGCAGGAGTTATCGATATCGGTGACGGATGGGCGATTTCTTTTAAAGTTGAATCCCATAATCATCCTTCGGCTCTTGAACCTTTTCAGGGCGCCGCGACAGGCGTTGGAGGAATCTTGCGCGATATTTTCACTATGGGTGCCCGCCCGGTTATAAATATGAACTGTCTTAGATTTGGTCGACCTGATTCTCACGCGGTTCGCCATCTTGTTGACGGTGTTGTTGGTGGAATTGCTCATTATGGAAACTGTATGGGGATTCCTACAATTGGGGGTGATATTTATTTTGACGAAACTTATGAAACTAATTGTCTTGTAAATGCTTTTAGTCTCGGAGTTATGCGTCACGAAGAATTACAGAAAGGTTGCGCGACAGGTCTTGGAAATCCTGTCTTTTATGTCGGCGCGGCAACAGGAAGAGACGGAATTCACGGAGCAACTTTTGCTTCAGAAGAACTTACGGAAGAATCTGAAGCCAAGAAATCTTCTGTTCAGGTTGGTGATCCATTTATGGAAAAACTTCTCCTTGAAGCTTGTCTTGAACTTTTTCAGACCGACCACATTGTCGGCATTCAGGATATGGGAGCTGCGGGGCTTACTTGTAGTACTTGCGAAACAGCAAGTCGCGGCGGCAGTGGAGTTGAAATTGATGTTGCTCTCGTTCCGCAACGTGAAACCGGGATGACGCCTTATGAAATTCTGCTTTCTGAAAGTCAGGAACGGATGCTTGTTATTGTGAAAAAGGGCCGTGAGAAAGATGTTCAGAAAATCTTCGGAAAATGGGACTTGCACGCAGAAGAAGTTGGTCGCGTTAACGAAGACGGGATGATGCGTGTTAAATGGCATGGTGAAATAGTGGCTGAAATTCCAGCGGCTAAAATTGCTGATGACGCTCCGATTTATAATCCGCCTGTAAAAAAACCGGCGTATATTAATGAAGTTCAAAAATGGAAATTAAGTGAACTTCCTCAATCTGATAATTTTAAAGATATTTTATGCAAACTTCTTTCCGAGCCGACTATCGCAAGCAAGGAAATCGTTTACAAAAGATACGACCACATGGTTCGCACCGGAACAGTCGTTCTGCCGGGCAGTGATTCTGCCGTGTTCTGGTTAAGAGAAGCTGATAAATATATAGCTCTTTCAGGTGATTGCAACGGAAGATATTGTTACTTAAATCCACGTGAAGGATCGAAGATTGCTGTAGCGGAAAGTGCAAGAAATATTGTTTGCTCAGGTGGCGAACCGCTTGCATTAACTGATTGTCTTAATTATGGAAATCCGACCAAGCCTGAAATTTACTGGCAGTTTACGGAATCAATTGACGGGCTTTGCGAAGCGTGTCATACTTTTTCAACACCTGTTACGGGTGGAAATGTCAGTCTTTATAATGAAAATCCGTCTGGAGCGATTGATCCAACACCGTTGATTGTTATGGTTGGTCAAATCGCAAATCAAAAAGATATAACTACTCAATGGTTTAAAAATGAGGGAGATTTAGTTTATCTCATTGACGGCTTGCAGGAAGATGAATTAATGGGCGTTGGCGGAAGCGAGTATTTGCGCAGAATTCATAATTTAAAAACAGGCAATGCGCCGGTTATGGATTTAAAACGCGAAAAGGCCGCACAGGACTGCTGCTTAAAATCTATCCGCGAAGGAATAATTAATTCTGCTCACGATTGCTCAGAAGGCGGGCTTGCTGTTACACTTGCTGAAGCATGTTTTACTTCTCCGTGTGAGATGGTGAAAATTGCTGACAAACCAATCGGCGCGAACATTGATTTAACAGAATTTTTTGCGAAATACAAACGCAAAGATGCTGCCCTTTTCGGTGAGCAACAGTCGAGAATTGTTGTTACAATCAATCCGGCCGATGAATGGAAATTAAAAACAATCGCAAGCAATCATAAAGTAAGCGCGTGGAAACTTGGCGAAGTCGGCGGCGACAAATTAACAATATCCTGCAAAGGCGAAGATATTATTAATGCTCAAGTGAGTGAATTAGAAAAAATATGGAAGGAAGCTCTTCCGAATTTATTTAAGTAAGACGCATTTCCAAATGCGTCATTTTCAATCGGCACAAATTGTCGATTGAAAAACAAATGATAATATTAACGTTTATAAAAATAAATTAGTTTTAAAAAATATGGAAAATTATAATGGACCGAGGGAAGCTTGCGGCGTGTTTGGTGTGTTCGGTGTGAACGAAGAACAGGCAGCAACTGTCACTCATTATGGACTTTTCGCTCTGCAGCATCGCGGACAGGAAAGTGCCGGTATTGTAGTAAATTCAAACGGTAAACTTCACGGACATACCGGAATGGGGCTTGCCGGGGAAGTTTTTACGCCGGAAATACTGAAAAATCTAAAAGGTACTTCTGCAATAGGTCATGTCAGATATTCTACCACAGGTTCGAGCAACGCGAAAAATGCTCAGCCGATACTTGTTGATTACGCTCGTGGTCAGCTTGCGATTGGACATAATGGTAATTTGGTTAATGCGCGTCTTTTACGAGAAGAACTTGAGGCAGCCGGCTCTATTTTTCAGACTACGACCGATAGTGAAACAATTATTCATTTAATTGCCCGTCCTTGTTATGGTGATTTCAGCGATGTTTTGTCCAAAACATTAAAAAGATTGCGCGGAGCGTTTAGTTTGACTATGCTGACACCTGATTCTCTGATAGGTGCACGTGATCCGCAGGGATTCCGACCGTTATCAATCGGTAAACTTGGAGATGGTTATGTTCTCGCGTCGGAGACGTGTGCTTTTGATCTTGTCGGTGCGGAATTTGTACGAGAGGTTGAACCGGGCGAAATTGTTATTATTAACAAAGAGGGAATAAATTCGGTTTTTTTCAGAAAAGACAGAAAAAAAGCCTTGTGTATCTTTGAATATATCTATTTTTCCCGCCCTGACAGTAAACTTGACGGGAAAACATGTCATATTGTCCGTCGTGAACTTGGAAGGCAGTTAGCTAAAGAGTATCCGGTAGATGCAGACATAGTAATTTCGGTTCCTGATTCAGGCAACTCTGCAACACTTGGTTTTTCGCAGGAAAGCGGAATACCTTTTGAATTTGGTTTTATAAGAAATCACTACGTAGGAAGAACTTTTATTTCGCCGACGCAAACCGAACGAGATATGAAAGTCAGGGTTAAACTTAACATTCTGCCGGACGTAGTTAGCGGCAAACGGGTGGTGATAGTTGACGATTCAATAATTCGCGGAACCACAACTTTATCACGAATAGTTGAATTAAAAAAAGCAGGAGCTAAAGAAGTGCACATTAGAATAAGCTGCCCGCCGACTAAGAACCCATGTTTTTACGGAGTTGATTTTCCAAGTTGTGAAAATTTAATTGCAGCCAATCATTCTGTTGAGGAGATTTGCAAGTTTTTAGACGCTGACTCATTGGGATATTTAAGTATGGAAGGAATGATAAAAGCATGCGGTG
>JAUVKG010000062.1 GCA_030596365.1 Chlamydiota bacterium
GTACCTCCTTTATTGTTATTAACGCTGCAGTCCACAATCGTAACTTTTCCGCCTGTATAAGCACAAATGCCGCCAACCATGCCCAAGGTCGAGTTTCCGGAAATTTCCGAATCCTGGAAAAGAAGATTGCCGGGACTTCCCGAAAAAACGAGACTTAACACCCCGCCAACACCATTGCTTGCAACATTATCACAAATTCGCGAACCGTTGCGCACAACCAAAGTCTCCGATGACATCCAGTAGATTCCACCTGCGGCATTAGACGTGATATTGCCTACAACTTCGGTATTATCGAGGATAAATGGCCCGATAGTACCTTCAGCAACAATGCCTCCGCCACCCAGCCAGCCGATAGCGGAGTTTTCATTTATAGAAGAATTAACTATATACACATCGCTTGTGTAGCCAAAAGCCGCACCGCCTCCTATTTCCGCAAAGTTGCCGACGATTTGCGAGTTGTCACACCGAAAGGTGGAGTTTATGCAGAAAAGGCCGCCTCCGGCAAATGCCCGGTTGGCGAAAGTGTGATCCTGATTGCCGATAATGGAATCATAAATACCAATATTTGAGTTATACGCGTAAATCCCACCTCCATCGTGCGCGTAGTTTTTCTGAATCTTGCTGTTGTTTGCTACAATAAGCGAAGAATCAAGCATACATATTCCGCCTCCGTCATTTCCGGCATAGTTCGTGGCATTGATTTCCGGGTGACCAATCTCAGCAAAATAAACGAGAGCTGAACTGTTTGTAAGATAAATTCCCCCACCGGCCTTGGAAGCGAAATTGCTGACAAGTCGCGCCATGTTTGAAATTACCACTGTAGAATCAGCGGCGTAAATTCCGCCGCCGTTTCCGTTAGTTACGCTATTAGGCATATGTGCAGGAGGATACCAGCCAATATAAGTACCGGATCCGTAAACAGTAACTGAAGATCCTTTCTCAAGCAGAATGCCTCCACCGCGTGTTGCTGCTGTATTTCCAAAAACATCTGCATTATTGCCTATAAATAATTCACTGTCGCGTACTGCTATTCCTCCGCCTTCAGGCGCGGAATTATTTTCTATGTTAACAGATGCATGGATTAAGTCGCACCGGCTGTCGTCAAATAAGTAAATTCCTCCTCCTCCTACACCGGCGGTGTTGGCGGATACCGGGGAATTACCGTCAAGAATTATTTGACCACTGTGTGCGTATATTCCACCTCCTCTGGTGCCTACAGAATTATTGTAAACCGGCGTATCAATAAGCGTCAGGGATGAATTGTCTACAAAAGCTCCGCCGCCGCTGCTGAAGATAACGGAGTTGTTATGAATACTGCATTGCCGTGCTGTTACCACACTGTCATATCGAATATCCATTCCACCGCCATTGTCTCCTCCACTGACTATCGTACCCGTAATCTCAAGATCGATCAATTCAACCACCGAACCGGTAATATCAATGCACGAGCCACTTGATAAAGGCGGGTCAATAATCGTGCAGCCTGAAGGTAATTTTGTAATATAATCAACATCATATTGACCATCGATGGTAATGTTTCTTCCATAAACATGAATAGTTTCGCCATAGAATCCGGTAGAAACAATTAACACATCACCGTCAATAGCGTTAGTAACTGCTGCCTGAATAGTATTATAATCAATTCCTATTCCGTTAATTCTTACTCCGGCAAAACATGTTGTTGTCATCATAAGAAAAGTAACAATTAATACAGATATTTTAATTTTATTGGTTTCCATAACTTCTCCTTAATTATGATGTAATGAAAGATTATAAATGCGTTCTTAAATTATACCATATATATAATGATAAAGTCAAAAAATCGCGATAGTTCAAAATAAATGTTACCGAAAAACAAAGTAACCGATAAAACACGTTTCTCCATCATTCCACAATTCCATTAGACTCCCCTCCTTGTCGAGGAGGGGTGCCCGAAGGGCGGGGTGGTTTATTCCACCTTCACACTATTAACTATTAACTAATAACTAATAACCCCGCCTACGGCTGGGCAAGCTTCCAACTTTTCACCCGTTTGCATTTTAAAAGAGTTTTTAATATAATATAGGCGACAAGTGGATTGATGACAAACCAAAAGTTTCTTTTCAGACGTCGGCGGCACGATGGTGTTGCCTATTAAACCAAGGCGTTATCCATCCTTTTTTATATATTTAATACAAAATAACGAGTAATTAACTGCTCCATTTGATATAACCTTATTAGACTTTAATATTTATGGAAGATTTAATTTTACAAGCAGAAACACGCGAATCGACAGGTGGTTTAACCGCTAGACGATTACGCAGACAAGGATTAACACCGGCTATTATTTATGGTCATAATGAATTAATAAATGTTAGTGTTAATTATCACAATTTTAATATGTTAACTCATGTAATGCATTCTGAGCATGCAGTTATAAAATTAAAAATTGAAGAGCAGGAATTTGATGTTCTGATAAAAGAAGTTCAACGCAATTGCGTAACTCACAATATTACACATATTGATTTTCTTGTCGTTAATCTTGACGAAGTTGTTAAAATTGAAGTTCAACTTGAACCTCTCGGTATTCCCGAAGGTGTTAAAAATCATAGTGGCGTTCTTGAGTTGCTTAGACGTGATGTTGCTGTAGAGTGTAAAGCGGGTGTTATTCCTGAATCCATCAAAATTGATGTTACAGCATTAAATATTCATGATGTAATTCATATAAAAGAACTTCCGGAAATCGAGGGTGTTATTTATGTGGGTGACCCTGAAACAACACTGATTACTATTGCTCCTCCTACAGTACATGAGGAAGAAGTGGTAGCAACAGATGAAGATGCTGAAGAAACTGAACCGGAAGTGATCGGCGAAAAGAAAGCTGAGGAAGAAGAAAAGTGATAAAATGTGTTGTCGGTCTGGGAAATCCCGGTCCGGAATATGTGAATACGCGCCATAATATCGGGTTCCGCGTTACTGATCTTTTGATAAAGAATACCGGTGCAAATTGGAAAAAACACTGGTGGCAAAATTATTGGCTTGCCCAAACTGAAGTGCCATACAAACTTATTTGCTGTAAACCCGCAACTTATATGAATTTAAGCGGCAAAGCTGTTTATAAAGTTGTAAAAAAATTCAGACTGAATGCCGATGAACTGCTGGTTGTATATGATGATGTGGATCTTCCTTTAGGAAAATTGCGCGTTAGAACCGCCGGGAGTTCCGGAGGGCATAACGGTTTACAGTCAATTATAAATTATCTTGGCACAAATAACATCCCAAGATTGAGAATAGGAATTGGAAAGGGAAATTGCGGGAAAATCGGGCATGTACTTGGTAATTTTGAAAATGAAGAAATAGAAACTGTTGAGCAAATGACGGAAAAAGCGGTTGAAGCAATCAATCAATTGTTTTCAGATCCATGGGATAGAGCTGTTCAACAAATAAATACTTTATAAAATTTGAATTAACTTTAATTATTTATACGAAACGTAAGGGAGACAAAACCTGTGAAAAAATACGAAGCGTTGTTTATTATTGAACCGGATGCCGCAAGCGAACGGTTTGATAAGGTAAAAAAAGAAATTAGCGATAATATCGAGCGAGTTAAAGGTATTGTTGATGAATGCGAAGAACTCGGTCAGCGGCAATTATGTTATGACATCCGTCATAATAAAGAAGGCTTTTACTATTTGGTTAAATTTGCTGTTGAGCCTAATTTAATTAATGAAGTTCGTGACAGATACGAATTGAGTAAAGATATTTTACGATTTTTAATCTCTTCCGTAGAATAGCATTTTCAGTAATGCGACTTTTACCATGAAATCTCTTGCTTTCAAATCAGGATGCTTGCTGTGCTTTTTTATAGGAATTTTTCTTTTTACAGGTTGCGCAAACTTTACTTATGAATCTCAGTCATGGCGCGTTGCAGAAGTCTCCGATAGTGAAGCAAATATTATTGTTCGTTATACAGGCATCGGGGCATCATCTAAAAACATTAAAAAACGTGCAAAAAAAACACGAAAACTTGTTGAAATAGCTACTGAAAAAAGTACTGATGATCCAATTACTCCGAAACTCAGAAATGCTAGCAGAAGAATTTTTATTCAGGAAGGTAAGGTCATAGTTGAGGAAACCGGAACAATGAGAAACCCGCTTTCATGGTTCGAGCAAACGGGTTTAAATTTTCTAAATTGGTTTTATGACCCTATTGATCTTTCTCTTTCCGGAAAATATATTGTTAAATCAGGATGGGATGACTCGGATGTTTTGCTCGCAACAAACGGACGCGTAATTGATGAAGATTCTTTTTCGTCATCCAAGCTTCTTCGCATAGACACTCCACTGGCAATTGGCGGAGATACACAGTGGCTCCGTGATATTCCCAGAGGCGTGGAAGATCTTTCGGAGAAGGAAAAACATCAGGTGATTGTATGGCCCCGTTCAGCACGGATGTTTTACTGGAAATTTACCGGTCCGGCATTTAATAAGAGTTGGCAATCACTTGCCCATGAATTTACCGCTTTAATGGAAGCCGCAGGACATGATCCAAGCGGAATGACGCCGGTTGAAGAAAATACTGACACAAAATTAAAATAGACAATTTGAACTTATTAACCTTAATTTTTATCTGAAATCCTTATGGCAAATAACAGAAAAAGACCAAGAATCGAGAAGGCAACCTGCAATTTTTGCGAAAATAAAGTCCGCCAAATCGATTATAAAGATGTGGAAACTCTTAAAAACTATCTGAGTGACTATGGACGTATAACCCCGCGTTATATCAACGGTAATTGTGCGCGTCATCAGAGAATGATGGCTCATGCAATTAAACTTGCGCGTTTTATGGCGATGCTGCCCTATGTTGGCGCAGTTCATGGTGATGAATAAATTGATAATGGAGAAAATAAAATGGATGTAATCCTACGTTTTGATGTACCTAAATTGGGTCGCGCAGGGCAGGCAGTTAAAGTATCTGACGGCTATGCAAGAAATTACCTTTTCCCTCAATCTCTTGCTGAAGCAGCAACTAAAGATAACATGGCTAAAATCGAAGCTGAACTTCGTAAACGCTCTGTCGCTGAAGAAAAAGAAAAAGAAGCATGCGAAACTTTGGCAGCTAAACTCGCTGAAGTTTCTGTAACTATTCCCAGAAAAGCCGGCGAAGATGATAAACTTTTCGGTTCTGTGACTAACATTGATATCGCAAAAGCTCTTGAAAAAGAAGGTATCACAATCGACCGTAAAAAAATTCTCGTTGATCCTCCTATAAGAGAACTCGGGGTCGTATCTGTCGATATCTCTTTGCATTATGATGTTACAGCCACCGTGCGAGTCTGGGTTGTAAGGGAATAATTTCCGATGCCCTCTTACGAGTCAACTTTATCCCGGAATAATAATATCACCAATCGCATTCCGCCTCACAGTAAAGAGGCTGAGCAATGCGTTCTCGGTGCTATGATGCTTGACGAAACTGTCCTCGTTGCAGCGATTGACGCTCTCAGCACAAAATCTTTTTATTTTCCGGGACATAGACATATCTTTTCCGCTGCAGAAAATCTCTTCAGTAAACAATCCCCTGTTGATGTTATTACTGTCTCTGATGAACTGGCTTCCGGTGAACTCCTTGAGCAGGCCGGTGGACCGGTTTACCTGAGTGAACTTGTTGATACGGTTCCCACTACAGCAAATTATGAACATTATATAAAAATCGTTCGTAGTAAATGGCTAATGCGGGAACTCATTTCTGCTACCAACCGTATTGTCAGTAAATGTTATGAAGGCAACCAGGAAGTTGGAGAATTGCTTGGTTCCGCTCAGGCTGAACTCTTTGATATCGACAAATTGCGCGAACACGGAGAATTCAAAAAACTTGGCCAAATGATGGGCGAAGCCGCAATACATCTGAAAAAACTGATTGATAAAAAAGGCGGTATTACAGGCGTCGATACAGGCTTTGCAAAACTAAATGAAATGACTACCGGACTGCACGGCGGAGAATTGATTATCATTGCCGCACGACCATCCGTTGGCAAAACCGCTTTGGCTCTGAATCTCGCCGAAAATGCTGCTATCAATGATAATAAAGCCGTTGCTATTTTTTCCCTCGAAATGACCGCGCTCCAGCTCGTAATGAGAATTCTTGCTTCACATGTGAGAATCGATGCGCAAAAACTGCGCAGGGGAGGACTGACTCAGCAAGATCTCTCTCTTCTTTTAAACGCTAGCGCCGCACTCAAAAAAGCTGATATTTACATCGATCCATCTGCCACTCTTACTCCTCTTGAAGTTAGCGCGCGATGCAGGCGGCTTAAAGCTGAAAATCCAAATTTGGGCCTCGTTATTATTGATTATATCCAGCTAATGCAAGGTGCCGGTAAAAGTTCAGAAAACAGACAACAGGAAATTTCTTATATCTCACGCTCCCTTAAAGCATTGGCGCTTGAACTGGATTTACCCGTCGTCGCCCTTTCACAGCTTAACAGAGAGTCTGAAAAAGGTAACGAAAAAGGCACTCGTCCTAAATTGAGCCAGTTAAGAGAATCAGGCGCTATTGAGCAGGATGCAGATTTAGTTCTTTTGCTGTTTAGAAAATATATGACTTCTCATGATCCCAAAGATGAAAATACAGCGGAACTTATCGTCGCAAAACAGCGTAACGGACCTATTGGAAATATTCTTCTTAAATTTGAAACTAATTACGCGAGATTTGAAGACCCGCCTGAGGGATTCGCGGAAATGTATTATGGTGATAATGATTAATTTAAAATATTGATATGGAGATTTTATTATGAACTTCTTGTTTACTTCCGAATCTGTTTCTATGGGTCACCCGGATAAAGTGGCTGACCAAATTTCTGACGCTATTCTCGATGCCGCTCTTGCGCAGGATCCGGAAAGCCGTGTTGCATGCGAAACTCTCGTTACTACCGGTCTTGCTGTCATTGCAGGCGAAATTACTACAAAAGGTTATATTGATTGTCAGGCTGTCGTAAGAAAAACTATTAAAGACATTGGCTATACAGATCCTTCTGATGGTTTCAGTTATGATTGCGGTGTTCTTGTCTCCTTAGATACTCAATCGCCGGACATAAGTCAGGGCGTTACTGTTGGTGAAGGTGATCATAAAGAGCAAGGCGCTGGGGATCAGGGAATGATGTTCGGCTATGCATGCAATGAAACTCCGGAATTAATGCCTTTACCTATCACTCTTTCGCGCAAACTTCTTGATAAACTCGCAAAACTGCGTTTCTCAAAAAAAATACCATGGCTAAAACCTGACAGTAAATCACAAATTACTATTGAATATTCAAAGGACAGAAAACCTCTTCGCGTTCACACTGTTGTTATTTCTACTCAACACTGTAACAGTGTTAAAAACTCTACACTCAGAAAAACTATTATTGAAGAAGTTATTAAAAAAGTTCTCCCTAAAAAACTTATCGACAGCAAAACTATCTTCCACGTTAATCCAACAGGTCGGTTCGTCGTCGGTGGACCTCACGGCGATTGCGGGCTCACAGGAAGAAAAATTATCGTCGATACTTATGGCGGTATGGGCGCTCACGGCGGCGGAGCGTTCTCAGGTAAAGACCCGAGTAAAGTTGATCGAAGCGGCGCTTACATGGCTCGCTACGTTGCTAAAAATGTTGTCGCTGCAAAACTTGCCAAACGATGCGAAATAGAACTTTCTTACGCTATTGGTGTTGCCGATCCTATTTCAATTCTCGTAAACTCTCACGGAACCGGTGTTGTTGATGATTATATTTTAACACAAGCTGTGGAAAAAGTTTTTGATTTTCATCCGGCGGCAATTATTAAAAATCTGAAACTTAAAAGACCCATCTACGCTAAAACAGCACGATGCGGTCATTTCGGAATCAATGACCCGGATTATACCTGGGAAAAAACCGATAAAATTAATGCTCTTAGAAAAGCTGCAGGTGTTAAATAAGTCTTGACGAGAAAAAGTTCCCCGCCTTACCAAGGAGGGTCTCTGACCCCGCGTATGCTGGGGGTGGCCGCTGCGCCCGGAGAATTTCGGGATAGGCCGGGGTGGTTCTCATATTAGTGAGATTTCATACGCAACTATCAAAAAAATGAAAATCTTCCTGAAAAAATATTCGATTCATGTTATTGCTGCGGTTACCGCGGCAATAATTACAACTTCTTGCTCAGGACCGCATGTTATCGGTTATTCAATCGATCCGCTTGAAGGTTTGCCTGTTAAATATGCTACTCCGGTACTTGTTCGTAATTTTGCGGATAAAAGGCCTGTTCGCGAGCGTTTCACTTCTGATGAAACTGAGGATTTTGATTTTTATAGTCTGGATAAACATTTTAAAATTCCGGTTGATAAAAGTATTACAAAAGCTTTTCAAATCGAACTTGCAAATGCGGGATTTGAAGTCGCTGACGCAGGGAATTTTATCATTGGAGAAAAACCTTATATCAGAATTACAGGCGAGATTCTGCACTTTAATGTTATAAGACAAAAATTGCCGGATACTCCTCAATACGGGAAAAAAACCCTCTGGAAACGTCAACAGTTCACTATTCTTGTTACCATAAAAATTAAAGTTATTAACGCTAAGGCAAGAAAACTTATTATGGAACATACATATTCAAGTAATGATTCTTTTGCTATGCGATCAGAAATGATTGACGTTAAAGCATATACAGAGGGAAAATCACTCGAAAAATCAAGATGGCAAAGCGCAGATAATTATTATTCTGTTCAATTGCTTAATGACCATCTTAAAAGTGTCCTTTTTCAGGCGCGGCAGGATGTTGTAAAACTGCTTTCACCTGTTGAACTGAAACTTTCTGAATAACCCTCTTAAATCCCCTCTTGAGAGGGGTGGCACGATAGCGAAGCGCATCGGGACGGGGGGTGTTCCCAAGTACTCTCTCGGGAAGGGGCCCGAAAGCGCCGAGGAGGGCGGGGTGTAAATCCCCTCCTGTTTTAGAGGGGTGCCCGATAGGGCGGGGTGGTTCTTATTCTCTTAAAATAGGGCTTTCGGCCAAACACTAAATAAACATATAAAAAAATTAAACATCTTGAAAATTCTCCTTTGTCACAATTATTATAAAACTCGTGCGGGAGAAGGTCTTGTCTTCGAACATGAAAAAAATCTCCTGATTAAAAACGGGAATGATGTTCAAACTTATACCCGCGACAACATCGAAATTAATTCCTTTCCGGCAATCAAACGTTTCGGATCTTTTCTAAGCGGTTTTAGTAATAAAAGAACTCAAAATGATATTGACCGCATTGTTGCGGAAAGCAAGCCTGATGTTGCTCATGTTCATAATGTTTTCCCTTTAATCTCGCCGTCACTTTATGCTGCACTCAATCGACATCAAGTGCCTGTTGTACAAACTTTGCATAATTTCCGATTCATCTGTCCAAATGGTTTACTTTTTATAGACAAAAAAGAATGCCCTTATTTTTTGAAAAAAAGTATTCATTGCGTTAAAAATAAATGTTACAGACAAAGTTATATCTATTCCGCCTGGTATTCTGCTATTCTTGCTTATCATGCGAAAAAGAAAACTTTTATTGATAAAATCGATAGATATATAGCTCTAAACAGCTTTACAAAAAATGTTTTTGTAAATGCAGGCTTTAATTCAAAAAAAATTATCGTTAAACCTAATTCGGCTTCCGTTAACGTTGCGGCTTTTAATAAAAATCCGGATAATTATATCCTTTTTGCAGGACGATTATCTCAGGAAAAAGGTGTTCTTACTTTACTGAAAGCTGCCGCAAAAGTTCCTTCTCTTACTTTAAAAATTCTCGGTGACGGACCGCTTGAAAACAAAATTAAACAGTTCATTTCTGAAAATAATTTGAAGCATATTGAACTGCTTGGATATCAACCCCAAAAAGAATTCGAAAAATATATCGCTAATGCTCTCGTTACAATTTTACCGTCAGAATGTTTTGAGAATTGTCCGTTGACAGTTATAAACTCACTATATCTCGGTACTCCCGTTATCGCTTCGCGAACAGGCGGGATTCCTGACTTTGTTCCTGAAGAAAAAGCGGGATGGCTTTTTACTCCAGGAAACGCGGAGGAATTAACTCAGAGATTAAAATGGATTGAAAATAACAAAAATAAAATTATCGAAATGCGGCCGCAGGTTCGTGAATGGGGTATTGAACAATTCAGCCCGGAAACTAATTACAAAAAGTTAATGGAAATATATACTGAAATTAAAAATTAGACGCT
>JAUVKG010000069.1 GCA_030596365.1 Chlamydiota bacterium
TAATAAGGAGGGGTGCCCAAAGGGCGGGGTGGTTGCTACTCCGTCCTCGGTCCACTATCCTCCGTCTTCCGCTTCCGGTTTCATTCGTCGCCACAAAACCGACCATCGCTATTTCGTTGATGATAATGGTAATACTTTTTACCCTCTGGGAGCGAATGTCTGCTGGGGAAGCTGGGACGGTCGGGGAGTTTTTGCTTTTGACAGTTGGCTTGCACGTTATGCGGAACAAGGCTGTAATTATTACAGACTTTTTCTCTCGCCTGCCTGGTGCAATTTTTCTCTTCGCTCGCAAGATTCCGGTTTTTAAAATTTCGATCAGAAGAATGCGTATAAAATCGACCGTGTGCTTGAACTTGCTGAAAAACTTGATATGCGCGTTATGTTTGCCATTGATAGTTTTAATTCAATTTCCACAAGCAAAAAGTTTTACGGAATGTTTGATAGTTCCCCATGTAACATTAAAAATGGCGGGCCGGTAGAAAAACCAATTGATTATTTCACTAATCCAAAAGCTCAAAAAGCTAATTATAATCGTCTGCGATACCTTGTCGCACGATATGGTTACAGCCCATCAGTTTTCGCATGGGAACTTTGGAATGAAGTTGACGGCACCGATGCATACCGCTCGAAAAACGGTCCTGAAATTATTGCAAAATGGCATCGTGATACTGCACGCGATTTACGAAAACTCGACCCTTGGCATCACCTGATAACTACGAGTCTCGGATTTGATAAAGGATACAAAAGTATCGAAGGTTTACCGGAAATGGATTTAATTCAAATTCATCATTATGATACACCTGATCTCGCCGATTCTTTAAGCAAACTTTGGAAACTAAGACGGGATAATTTCAAAAAACCTTTTTTCAGCGGTGAGTTCGGTTGCGATGCAACAGGCATGAACGCAGGTGATCATGGTGCTGATCCTAAAGGCGTTCATCTCCACAACGGACTTTTCGCTTCTGTGGGAAATATGTGTGCCGGAGTTCCAATGGTCTGGTACTGGGACAGTTATGTCGAGCCGAATAATTTGTATGCGATTTACGGAAATTTCGCCGACTGGATCTCAGGTTTCGATTTTATTGAGCAGGAAGTTAAACCAATTGATGCCGAACTGGAATACATAAATCCAAACGAAAAGCATCAGCGTGAAGAGTTATGGCTGGAAGCCAAAGGGCGTTCGTGGGAAAATGCGGAATTCAATAAACCTGTCCGGATGAAAATATATCGCGATGGATCTTATGACACGAAAAAAGCGCTTTCCAGACTTTTCCACGGGAAAAACCACGCTAACTTATCCAATCCGCACACATTCAAACTTGATGCTGTCGAACCAACAAAATTTATAATAAAAGTCGGAGAAGTTTCCGGATGGGGCGGCGCTGTATTGAACGTTTTCATCGATAACAAACTCGTCTTGAAAAAAAATTTTATCGATCCCGATGGCTTAGAAAACAAAGATTTGTTGAAACAATACGCCGGAGAATATGTTGTTGACATTCCTGCCGGGAAACACAAACTTACGATAAAAAACACTGGTGCAGACTGGTTTGAAGTAAATGAATATTTTATTCCGGATTACATCGAAGCAAAAGAACCTACTCTACGTGTTTCCGGTGTTATTGGAAAAACAAAAGGTTTAATTTGGATTCAAAGTCCGCATTATATCTGGTCGAAAGTTTATAAAAAAGATTTTAAACCGTATGTTTACAAAAATGTTCGTTTAATTGTTAAAAATCTTCTGCCCGGCAACTGGACTGTCGAAGAATTCAACACTCAAAACAGTAAAGTAAATTCAACAAAAAAAATGAAAGTCGGAAAAGACGGTGAATTAAAAATCGACCTTCCGGAAATAAGCTGGGATGTTGCATATCGGTTATTTATAAATTAATATAAATAAGCCCTGAAAGGGCGAGAGGATTTTTTCCTTTTGCCCTTACAGGGCGAGAACATAGGTTTTATAGATATCACAGGGCGCTATGCCCAGCGAATAGTGGGATGCCCTGTGTTTATTCCTTTTTGCCTTTCAGGCAAAATATCTTTTCAAATTGATTATGAATAAACATTTTTTCTAAATTGTGGTAAGTTACCTACCCTAAAAATTCCATTGTGCCTTTAAATTCCCACTTGGCTACTATATAGTGCTGACCAAAAACCCCATGATTCGCATTTTCAACCGGAGTAAAAAAATCGGGCATCTCTTAAAATCTAGCTATTGACTATTTTAGTTGACTATGATAAAATAGATTAGTCATTATAATTTTAACAAACACGTTACTTAATAAAATGAATGTTATATCCGTCAGTAAATTTAAATCTTCATGTTTAAAACTTTTCGATGAGATTGCGAATTCTCATAAATCGTTGACTATAACAAAAAGAGGCAACCCTATTGCGGATGTAGTTCCGCATAATAGCAGAAAATCTTTGAAGAAAGGTTTTGGCTGCATGAAAGGTACCGCTATTTGCTCAAACGATATTATTTCACCGGTTTGTGATGAAAATGATTGGAATGCCTTGAAATGAATGTTTTACTTGATACACATATTTGGATATGGATGTGCGTTTCTCCGGAAAAATTGTCGGTAAAAGCCAAAAAGGCAATTCGTTCCGCGAAAATATGCTATGTCAGTTCAATTTCCGTATGGGAAATTGCTATGCTGACAAATAAAAATCGTTTAATATTAACTACTTCTCTTGATAATTGGATTCATTCATCAATTGAAAAAGCCGGCTTGACTTTAATTGATCTTAATATTGATATAGCAATCGATAGTTCAAGACTACCCGAACCTTGTCATCGTGACCCCGCAGACAGATTTTTAATTGCAACAGCACGTACCGAAAATTTATCGCTTATAACCGCAGATAAACTTATCAGAAACTATTCCCATTGCAAAACTATATGGTAGTTTTCCCAAATTCAGGCGTCTATTCTTGTTTGAGTCCCCCATCTCGCTATGCTCTATGGCAGCTACATTTGTATTAATTTAGTTTTCACATTTAACATCACCTGATTTTCAAACCGAATTGACAAAAAAACACTTTTTGTGTACAATTAGGTTAACCGAATTTAATAATAGAATATTATACTTAAAATATTATGAATTTAACTGACCTTACTGATACACAGCAAAATTATCTCGAAGCTGTTTTTATGCTCTCGGAAAATGAAAGCTCAGGAACTCATCTCGTTGATATTGCTAATAAACTTGGCGTTCGACCTCCAAGTGCGACTGAAGTTATTGCCCGTTTAAAAGATATGGGATTAGTAACTCAGGAGCGCCGCGACAAGATTCTATTAACAAAAACCGGAAGAAAAATCGGTGGACAGGTTACCGCAAGGCATAATACAATACGCGATTTTTTAACAAATGTTCTTCGTGTGCCGAATGATGTAGCTGAAAACAATGCGTGTAAGATTGAGCATGCATTGGACACAACAACCTACGGCAGGCTTTGTGATTTTCTTGATCATCTTGACCAGGATAAGATTGAAAAAGATAATACCATTCCATTAACTTTAATGAATAAAGGTGAATCGGGAATTCTCAAAAGAATTTCCGGCGGCGCGGAAAAATCACGGCGACTCGCTGCAATGGGTGTTCGCATTGGAAGCAAAATAAGACTTCTTCAAAACAATCACAACGCGCCGGTCTTAATTAAAGCAGGAGAATCCAGAGTTGCAATTGGCAGAGGATTAGCCACTTCTCTTCACATATTTGAAAATGAATAAAAAAATTACAATCGCTATTGCGGGAAACCCGAACTGCGGAAAAACCTGCTTGTTTAATAATCTTACCGGAGCACATCAAAAAGTTGCGAATTGGCCGGGTGTTACCGTTGAGCAAAAAACAGGTTCTTTTGTTTATCAGGATAAAGAATTTGAAGTGGTTGACCTACCGGGCACTTACAGTCTGTCTGCGTATTCAATCGAAGAGATTGTAGTCGAAAAATATGTTTGTGAAACTCCACCGGATTTGATTATCAATATCGTTGATTCAACAAATCTGGAACGGCATCTTGTTCTTACCGCCGAAATGCTGGAAATGGGCGTGCCAATGGTTATCGCACTAAATATGATGGATGAAGCTAAAGACCTGGGGCTGAATATTGATATAGATATGATGTCAAAAATGCTGGATGTTCCGGTTGTTCCCACAGTCGCAAGAAGAAATAAAGGTACCAGAGAACTGCTTAATAAAATTGTTCAGCTCATCAATTCGCCAAAAACACCTTCTGTCACAATTGATTATGGGCAGGAAATTGAAAAATCAATCTCATCGCTTATTCCTCTGCTGCCTGATATTGACACTAAACTTTCCAAGCATATAAGAATAGTAATGCTTTTAAGCGGACGGCATACTCTACCTGAAGATGTGGACACACCTGAACTTCGTAGAAACGTAGAAAAAGCACGCACGAAATTAGAGCGTACTTTTGCTGAAAAGATCGAAAATATTTTTGACGGGAGGTGGTTTGGATTTGCTAATGGCATCGCAAGAATGTGTGTGAAAAAAAGCCGGCAGACAAAATTTAATGTTACAGAGAAAATTGATGATTTTTTAACACATCCAGTTCTCGGATTGCTTATTTTTGCAGCATGTATGTGGCTAACTTTCCAACTCGTCTTCACTTTAGGAAATCCGCTTGCCGGTATGATGGAAACGGGAGTTGAATTGTTAAAAGTATCCGTTTCTTCCATTCTTCCTGACAACTTTATCCGTTCACTTCTTGTTGACGGAATTATTTCCGGTGTTGGCGGTGTTATTGTTTTTCTACCGAATATTCTTTTACTTTTTCTCGCAATCGGATTTCTTGAAGATACAGGCTATATGGCTCGCGCCGCATTTGTCACTGACAGAATCATGCTCAGAATGGGTTTGCATGGAAAGTCGTTTATTCCTATGATTGTTGGTTTTGGTTGTACTGTTCCTGCCATCATGGCAACACGTTCTCTTGACACCAAACGCGACAGGATAGTTACAGCATTAATAACGCCGTTTATGTCCTGCAGCGCGAAACTTCCTGTTTATTCGTTATTTATTACTACATTCTTCGTACCGAAATTAAGAACACCGGTCTTATTTTCGATTTATTTTTTCGGAATTATGGTCGCAATTATTATGGCGAATATTCTCGGATTTTTATTTTTCGGTAAAGAAAAATCTCCACTCCTTATGGAACTTCCTCCGTATAGACTTCCGACTTTCAGAAGCGTGATTACACATATGTGGATGCGTGCGTGGATGTACATTAAAAAAGCCGGAACATTAATTCTTGTTGCCGCAATAGCAATATGGTTTTTATCGAATTATCCTAAAACAGATATAACTTCTGTTTCCGAAAATGAAAATGTTAAAATTCAAATCGAAAATAGTTACGCAGGACAAATCGGTAAATTCATTGAACCTGTATTTAAACCTCTCGGCTTTGACTGGAAAGGATCTATAGCTCTTCTAACCGGTTTCGCTGCAAAAGAAGTCGTCGTTTCAACTCTAGGTGTAATCTACGGCACAGGCGATTCAGATGAAGCTTCAGAATCCTTGCAAACCGCTTTACAAAATGATTCCGTATTTGGAAAGAATCCGTTAGTTGCTTATACATTTATGGTTTTTGTTTTATTATACGTGCCTTGTCTTGCAGTAGTAGCTGTTTTCCTTAAAGAATTCGGTTTTCGATGGACTACATTTATGGTTTTCTACACTTCAATCGTAGCATGGATATTCGCTTATGGAGTAAAAATTGTTGGATCAATTTTTATTTAATGATTGAAACGATTGAAACGATTGAAACGATTGAAACGCATAGCAATTTTATTTAGTGTGACTTTTCATTCTTCAAGGACAGCAAGGACTACAAAGACTACAAGGACTGTAAAAACAATCGTCCTTTGATGTCTTTGATAAAAACCTACCCATTACCGATTTTTTTATCTTTTTGGTATAATATCAACCTAAATAAAAAATAACACTGGAGATAACTTATGCCTTATAAAATTCTGGAAAAGAAAACTCTTGCGGATAATGTCATTTCATTATGGGTTGAAGCTCCGCAAATTGCAAAAAAACGTAAAGCAGGTCAGTTTATCATCTTAAGACCTAATGATAAAAGTGAACGCATACCATTAACAATCGCAGGCGTTAAAAAAGACGCTGGCGCAATCAGGCTCATTGCTCAAGTAGTTGGCGATACCACACGCGAACTCGCCGACCTTAATGAAGGTGATTTCATTCGCGATCTCGCCGGACCACTTGGTCATCCAACACCAATAAAAAATTACGGAACTGTTGCTTGTATAGGTGGTGGAATCGGCGTTGCACCAATGCTGCCAATTGCTGCCGCTATGAAAGAAGCAGGCAATCATGTAGTTACAATCGTTGGCGCACGCACAAAAGAACTTCTTATTCTTGAAGACGAACTGCGTGAAGCAAGCAGTGAATTTATAATCACAACTGATGACGGATCTTACGGTGAAAAAGGTTTTGTGACAGATGTTCTGAAAAAACGGATTGCTGACTCAGCAAAAATTGATTTCGCTGCAGCTATCGGACCTGTACCGATGATGAAAGCGGTTGCTGCCGTAACTAAAGAAGCTGGTATCCCTACCATAGCGAGTTTGAATACTATTATGATTGATGGAACCGGAATGTGCGGAGGTTGCCGTGTTACCATTGGCGGAGAAGTAAAATACACTTGTGTTGACGGTCCGGAATTCGATGCTCATCAAGTTGATTTTGACGAATTGCAAAATCGGCTTGGCACTTACCGCGAGCAAGAAAACAAAGAAGAGCATAATTGTAAATTGGAAGGGAAGGTATAAATTGATCTAATTAACCTAATTGATCTAATTGACCTAAACAAAACCCAAAGAACAACAAAACTTATTGAATATTTATGAAAAACGATCTGACAGCTAAAGAAAGAATGGCTATACCGCGCCATGATATGCCTGAACAGTCTCCGGAAATTCGCAAAAATAATTTCGAAGAAGTGCCGCTTGGATATTCTGAAGAAACAGCTATAAAAGAAGCGCAGCGATGCCTTCAATGCAAAAAACCTAAATGTGTTCAAGGCTGTCCCGTAAATGTTCACATTCCGGAATTTATTAACAAAGTCGCTGAAGGTGATTTCGATTCCGCACAGAAAATTCTTCTTGATACAAACAGCCTGCCCGCAATATGCGGTCGCGTGTGTCCACAGGAAACACAATGTGAAGAGTTGTGTATTCTCGCAAACAAAGGTGAAGCTGTAGCAGTAGGCAGGCTCGAAAGATTTGTTGCCGATACGGCACGTTTAAAAGCCGAAACTTCTGCAAGTCAGAAAACTGAAATAACTAAACCTGATCCTTCAGCACGGAAAATAGCGATTGTAGGTTCCGGACCTTCAGGATTATCTTGCGCAGCTGATCTTTTACAGGCAGGTTATAATGTTACACTTTTTGAAGCTCTACACGAAGCCGGTGGAGTTCTTGTTTATGGAATTCCTGAATTTCGTCTCCCAAAGTCAATTGTGAAATCAGAAATTGATGCCCTCCTGGCAAAAGGGGCAAATATGATTACAAACGCCGTTATTGGTCGATTATACACAATCGATGATTTACTTGATGAAGAAGGATTTTCCGCTGTGTTCATCGGTACAGGTGCCGGAACACCGAAATTCCTCAACATTCCCGGTGAAAATTTAATTGGAGTTTATTCATCAAATGAATTTCTGACCCGCGTTAATTTGATGAAAGCATATAAATCCGATGCAAGAACTCCGGTAATTCGGGGAAATCATGTTGCTGTCTTCGGTGCAGGAAATACAGCTATGGATTCGGCAAGAACCGCGCTGCGAATTGGTGCTGACAATGTTTATATTATGTACAGACGTTCCAGAACCGAAATGCCGGCCAGGATAGAAGAAATTCATCATGCCGAACAAGAAGGTGTAAAACTTGATCTTCTTGTCAATCCACTTGAATTTAAAGGAGATGATAAAGGTTGGTTGAAATCTGTCGTTTGTCAAAGAATGGAACTTGGTGAACCCGATGATTCCGGACGACGACGCCCGGTTCCAATTGAAGGTTCCGAATTCGAGACACAGATTGATGTTGCCATAATCGCTGTCGGTACATCATCAAATCCTTTGATTCGCCAAACTACGCCCGATCTTCCAATGAACAAATGGGGTTATATTGAAGCAGACGATGATGGCATTACAGGCAAAAAAGGAGTTTTTGCGGGTGGAGATATTGTTACAGGAGCAGCAACAGTAATTGAAGCAATGGGAGCCGGAAAAAAAGCAGCTGCGGCGATTATTAATTATGTTAGTTGTTAGTTGGTAGTTGTTAGTTGGTAGTTGGTAGTTGGTAGTTGGTAGTTGGTAGTTGGTAGTTGGTAGTTGAATAACGAATATCGATTAACGATTTGAGATTTTAGAAGTTAAATAAATCGAATATCTAAAATCGATGTTCCTTGTTCTTAAATCGAGTTTGTTTTTTTCCTGTTTTAGTGAGGTGTGCCCGAAGGGCGGGGTGGTTCTTAATTCCCCTCTACGGAGGGGTGGCGCAAAGCATTGACCTTTGACCTTTGACCTTTGACCTTTGACCTTTGACCTTTGACCTTTGACCTTTGACCTTTGACCTTTGACCTTTGACCTTTGACCTTAGACCTTGAATCATGATAATCGATTTTCATACACATGTTTTTCCCGATAATGTTGCACCTAAAGCAATAAAGGCTTTAGAAAACGCTGCAGAAATGTTTGATATAAAAGCTGTCGCAGATGGAACGCTGAATTCTCTGAAAACATCAATGAAAAATGCAGACGTTGATTGTTCGGTGACTTTTGGTGTGGCAACAAAACCGTCGCAGGTTTCTTCGATAAACAATTGGGCAATAGAAAACAACAATCCTGATGCAGGAATAGTTTTCTTCGGCGCTATGCACCCTGATTATGAAAATTCTTTGGATGAAATCAAAAGGCTTACCGATGCGGGAATTAAAGGTATAAAACTTCACGGGGAATTTCAAAATTTTCCTGCTGATTTGGAAAAAATGTTTCCGATTTATAAAGCATTATCCGATGCCGGGCTTTTTGTGATTTTCCACTGTGGAGATGATCTTTTCGCAGGTGATTCCGGTAATTCTTCAGCTGCAAGAGTAAAAAATGTCACGAATAAATTTCAGAATTTAAAAATAATAGCTGCTCATGGCGGATCATTCAAGCAATGGGATGAATCTATAAAACATCTTTCCGGAAAAGAAAATATATGGATAGACATTTCTTTTCTTCCAGGATATATATCAGATGAACTTTGGAATAAACTTTTAGAAAGTTTCGGATTTGAAAAAATCCTGCTTGGTTCTGATTTTCCATGGATGGCTCAACAAACAGTTATCGATTGGCTAAAATCAAAAAATCTTGATAAACAAATCGAAAATGCAATCCTTGGCGGGAATGCGGAAAAATTACTGGAACTTTGTTCGTAGTTCGCAAAGCGCCCGGCGGATGCGGGGGGTAGTTCGTAACTCGCCGTTCACAAAATGCGAATTATGTTTTGTGCTGAAGGCACAGTTCATTATAGCCTGGGGCGCGTAGCCCCAGGAAAAAATAAACAACACGAATTCGCTCTGAAGGAGCGACTCAATAAAATGAAATGCTCCGTTGGAGCATGAAAACCCAAAACGCAATTTGTGTACAGTTAATCCATTATTCCATTATTCCATTATTCCATTATTCCCCCCTCTTGTTTCCATAATTCCCCTCTTGAGAGGGGTGGCCGCAGGCCGGGGTGTGTTATAAAGGGGG
>JAUVKG010000066.1 GCA_030596365.1 Chlamydiota bacterium
AGCAGTTGAATATGCTGCACAAAATAATATTGATGTGGATGAAGAAATTTCGCGTTACATTATTCATGGCATTCTTCATTGTCTAGGTTATGAAGATATAATTGACAAGGATAGACGTGCAATGTTTAAACGCCAGGAAGAATTATTAAGTAAATATTTAACCACATAAGAAACATAAGAACCACATAAGAAGGAAAAAAAATATATTTGTTTTAATATATAAAACAAAGGGCTTTATATTAACTTATGATCCCTTATGTCCCTTATGTGGTTCAAAAAATCAAAAATAAAATATGAAATTCATCGATGAATTCAGAGATCCGGAAATTGCGAAAAAAATTATCGCAAAAATTCACCGTTCTGCAGAAAAATTGGATAAAAAGAAAACTATAATGGAAATCTGCGGCGGACATACTGTCGCGCTTTTTAAATTTGGGATTCACGAACTTTTACCGGAAAAAATTAAACTCGTTTCAGGTCCCGGATGTCCCGTTTGTGTTACTCCAAACAACATTATCGATAAGGCTGTTTGGCTGGCAAAACAACCGAATATCAAATTATTTTCTTTTGGAGATATGATGCGAGTTCCCGGCAGTTTGGGCACTCTCGCAGATGCTTCCGCCGGCGGCGAAAAAGTCAGAATGATTTATTCACCGATGCAAGCGGTTGATTTTGCCGTAAAAAATCCTGAAAGTTTGTGCGTTTTATTTGGTGTCGGATTTGAAACTACGGTTCCGACTCACGCAGCTGCTGTTCTTGCCGCCCAAAAACTCGGATTAAAAAATTTTTCCCTACTGTCGGCAGGAAAACTTACTCCTCCGGCTATGCACGCTTTGCTTGAAGATGAAAAAGTGAAACTTGACGCATTTGTTGCTCCCGGTCATGTTACAACAATTATCGGTGCTAATGCATATAAGTTTATTGAAAAAGATTTTAAAAAACCTTGCGTAGTTTCCGGTTTTGAACTTTGTGATCTTCTTGAATCCCTTGCAAAAATAATTGATCAACTTGTTAATAATGAACATAAAGTTGAAATTCAATACACACGGACAGTTACTTTTGAAGGAAATAAAAAAGCTCAGAAAATTATTCAAGATGTTTTAACTGTTGCTGATACAGAATGGCGTGGCCTCGGTAAAATTCCAAAAAGCGGTTTTAAAGTTAATGATAATTTTTCTGATTTTAACGCTGATCTCGCTTTTGATATTCCTGATTTCCATAGCGAAGAACCGGCCGGATGTCGTTGTGGAGATGTTTTAAAGGGCATTTGTATTCCTGAAGAATGCGGCTTATTCGGTAAAAAATGCACCCCTGAACATCCGGTAGGCCCGTGCATGGTTTCAAGCGAAGGAAGTTGCGGAGCACATTATCGCTTTGGCAAAAAGTAAAAGTTTGGTTGCTAATTTAGTGTTATGTATAGCAAACAGGGATATATTTGCAATACATGACATCAACAATATTTCACGTTCTTTTCACACTTTCATTATTTAATGGGAAAATACTTTACACATCCCTTTTCGAGCTCCCTCTAATTATAGGCAATTCGAAAAGGTATAAGCAGCTCAAATGTCCGATAAGGATAAAAGCAATTAGCCCCGATTTCTTTAGCCCGGAGAGTTTCGGGTTAAATTGGGGAAAGGAAAACAAGGAAATCCACCCGAGAAGGGTGGAACAATCAACAAAATTTAGCAATTGCAAACGTCATTTTATGATAATTGCACACAAAATTTGTACCGCTCTTTTCGGGCGTGACCTGTTTTTATTGTGTTCCTCGCGTTAAAGCGCAAGGCTAATTTCTTACGCCGTTTCACGGCTTAATTTACTTTGTTTTAAAGCAGGAACAGCATTTGCTACACAAGATGGTAATAATTAATAGCTATACCAAAATTTACATACTTTTACGAATTGGAGTAATATACATGCAATTAAACTTTTTAAAAGTTATTTATAAATGGACTGTCAGAGTAATTATCCCTGTATTCATTTTTACACAATTATTTATTGCTTGTCCTGCGGCTTACGCAGCAGATCAAAATGGAATAACAGTTACCGGTTCTACTGTTAAAATCCAAATAGATACGAATGTTTTTGCAGTTAATTTAAATACAGAAACTTCAACAAATAAACAAGATCTCATTACATTAAATTTTGAAGAAACAAATGTCCGCACAGTTTTGCTTTATCTTGCAGAAATAACCGGTGATACAATACTCCTGGATAAATCTGTAAGCGGTGATGTAACAATTATCAATCCAAAACCTGTAACAGCTGCACAGGCGAAACAAATCATTTTCTCAATTCTTGAAATGCAGGGATTTACTATTGTACGTTATGATAATTATATAAAAGTTGTTCGTTCCGAAGATGCAAAAACACGTCCAATAAAAACACTTCAGCCAGCTAAAAATAAACACCTGAATATCCGGTAGATCATTACATAGTTTCAAGTGAATTTCAGTAATTTATTATTAACCAATTATTATTGTGGCGTTGTTTTGCTTTTTTAAGGCTCTTTTGCTATAATTTATAAAAATTACATACTTATACAAACTGGAGTAATATACAGTGCAATCAAACTTTCAAAAATCTATTTACAATTGGACCGGCAGAATAATATGCCCCGTGTTCCTTTTTACACAATTATTTATTGTTTGCCCGGCTGCTTATGCTGCAGAGCCGGATGGAATAACAGTTACCGGTTCACTTGTTAAAGCCCAAATTGATACAAATGCTATTAATGCAAATGTTATTGGTACAAATGCTTTTGGCGCAAATGTTATTGATACAAATGCTTTTGAGGGAATTTCAAGCGCAGGAATTACAATAAGTTCAAATGACCTTATCACATTAAATTTTGAAGGAACAGATGTTCGTACAGTATTACTTTATCTTGCAGAAATAACCGGGGATACAATACTCCTGGATAAATCTGTACGCGGTGATGTAACAATTATCAACCCAAAACCTGTAACAGCCGCGAGCGCAAAACAAATTATTTTCTCGATTCTTGAAATGCAGGGATTCACAATTGTGCGCTATGATGATTATGTAAAAGTTGTTCGTTCCGGAGATGCAAAATCACGACCAATTAAAACACTTCAACCGGTAGAGAATATTGAAGATATGGATAGTGAAGATATTATTCGTACGCAGGTATTATATCCCGACCACATTTCCGCGGATGATGTTCAAAAATTTATAACTCCTCTGCTTACTAAAGGCGCCGGGCAGATAATTATTAATAAGGCTACCGATGCAGTTCTTTTAATCGATACCGGTGCGAATATTAAACGCCTTATGAATATCATTGATTTGATTGATAAAATTATCGAAGGCGGGCAAATTGAAATAAGAATGATACCTCTGAATTATGCAGATGAACAGGAAATGACATCAATGCTTAATAGCATATTTAGTGCTCCGGCATTTCAAGATCCTAACGCGCAGAAAGTTACTGTGGATGGTGGCGCTGCTCCTGCCGCTCCCGGAGCCAAAGCTGCTGCTGCAGTTCTTAAATCTATAAAATCCGCCGGAACAGAATTGAAATTAACCGGAGATATAGGAATGAAAGCGACATTTATAGCCGACACGCGCCTTCATTCTCTTATAGTAATTGCGGCAAAAACAATGTTTCCTACAATTCTTGACATCATTAAAAAACTTGACGTTACAAGTACTGAAAAAGATGATACAATTCATATTTACCCGTTGCAGCACGTTAAAGCTGAAGATATAACTGATACGCTCAATAATATTTTCTCTGAAAATTCCTCCCGGACAACGAGAAGTTCTACAAGAACAAGTTTAAGAGACAGAAACACTACATCACGCGATCGTACTTCACGCTCAAGACCTCCGACAAGAACAGCATCATCAAGAGCCTCCACTAAAGGAGCCGGCCTAAGCCATCTTGCTGGAAAAGTAGATGTTCTTTATGATGAACCGTCAAATTCACTTATTATCATTACTTCTCCAAAATATTATGAAACGGTAAAAAGAATTATCGAAAGACTTGATCAGCGAACACCTCAGGCGTGGATTCAGGCAATGATAGTAGAAGTAGCAAGAACAAAAGATTTTAATTTCGGCGTGGGTTGGAAAAAAATTGTCGAGAGCGGAAATAAAATGAATATGTTCCAGGCTCTCGATACAACTATCGGTCCGGCATTCGATGCGGCAAAGCAGGAAATTGAGCCGTCGAGTTTGGAAGGTTTTGCTTACGCTTTCGGCGAGACGGATAATAGTGGTAATTTTGACCCGTATATGACTCTTCAAACTGCGGAAGGAGTAAAAGACATCAACGTTCTTTCCACTCCGAGTGTTCTTGCTGCCAACAACAAAGAAGCATCAATAAAAGTAGGTGAACAGTTTCCTGTTGCAAGATACAGCCGCGGAGATTCAGGAGATACACGCGACTATTCTTACGAATATACAGATATAACAATTGAATTAAATGTTATTCCCAGAATTAACCGCCACAGAGAAGTCGCTCTTGAGGTCGATGTAGATGTTAAAGACAACGGCGGCTCAGCTTATCCTACTGATCCGGCAGCTCCTCCAATTATTCTGCAACGCAGTGCTAAAACAGAAGTTGTTGTTCAAGATGGTCAAACATTAGTTATAGCCGGGTTAATTAAAGATGATTTCAATTCAACGGTTCAAAAGATCCCGCTTCTTGGCGATATCCCAGTTCTTAAACATGCTTTCCGTACTTATGCTGATGAGAAAAGAAAAATTGAATTGCTGATCTTTATAACTCCTTATGTAGTTGAAAGCGATTCTGAAGGCGATGCTCTTACCAAAACTGTACGCAGCAGATATCGCGGCGCAGACGGTTTTATAGAAAATCGCGACAGAAATCTTTTGTATGACGAACTTAACAGATCAAAAGATCAGTTAACAATTTATGATGACTGGCGCACTTTTGAGAAGAAAATTGAGTTCGTTGAAAATTATTTTGATCCAATGGCCGCTGAAAAAGCCGCTGAAAAGAAAGGTTCTAAAGTTGATTCTAAATTCTTTTATCATTTTCAACACTCAGATAATACAGAACCTTATGAAGGAGAAATAATAGTCCCGACTGATTCTACGGATAAAGTATCTCCCGATGCTATAAGTCCAGCGGAAGAAATTGTACCAAATAAAGAAAACGACAGTACAGCAGCTCCTGATAAAGATTCATTGTCCTCTTTAATTGAACGTGAGCGTCTGCTTGTCAATAGCGCAGACGGGGATAATAATTCAAAATAATATAAATATAAATGAAAATTGATTTGGAAAAAGAGCTTGGTTTAAACCAGGCATCTAAACCTGATAAATTTCCCTGGCTGAAAGTTATTATTTTCCTGTGCGCGGCAAATTTTCTTCTTCTTGTTATTCTCCTTTTCAGTTCTAAACAGAACTCTTCTGTTTCAGCATACGAATCTTCATTTATTACTATGAATAGCCAGTTCATTGCAAATGTTTCTACCCGGCTAACCAATATAGAACAATTGCAGAGGCAATTGAGAATAACTCAAAAAAAATCAAAAAAAGCATTTTCTATTGTTTCAGCTGATAAAAAACTGCAAAATAAATACGAAAGGATGAAACAAAAGAAATTGAAAAAATCAGGACTGACTGATGACGAAATTAATTCTCTCGATTCTTCAATGCAAAATAAAAATGTAATCGGAAGTATTACCGATGAAGAAAAAATTGCAATAGATGATCTTATAGACCATGATGAATCCGGCGCACAAATGCGTGCTTATATTCGCGCCTTACCGGCAATCACGCACAGAAAAGCTGTTATTGCATACTTAAAAAGCAAAGGTAATCAATGGTTTAAAGCCACGTTACCACTCTTGGCTGATGATGATCCTGATGTTTATGCAGATGCAGATGCTTATGTTGATAATACCCGCTATTTCTTTGAAATTATCAGGGATGTTAGTGATAGCAGTGCAACAATCGCTTACGCAGGCAGTAAATTAAATCAACTCGAACTTGCTTCTCAAAAATCAGCATTTAAAAAAATTGTTGAAAATGAAAGGCTCAACAGACAGGATGAGCTTGAAGAGTTAAGGGAAAATTTAACTCCTAAAGAAACTGCCGCGCAAGCTCAATCACGAATTCAACGCAACAAAAAAAGTATTATTAAGCCATATAAGTCATCAAACCTGGTTCATCCATATAAAACAGACTGGGATCCCGATCCTCGAGTTCGCGAAGAACGGGGAATAGAATAATTAATTAATCCAATAATTTTACCACGCTTTTGGCGTGGCCAATAATCCATTATCTATGTCTTCTTCTTACCAAAATCCTCTCGCTGAACGTTATTCAAGTTCTCGTATGACCGAAATTTTCTCATCTCAAATACGCTATAAAACCTGGCGTGAACTGTGGATCGCTCTTGCGGAAGCGGAACGTGAACTTGGTATTACTATTACTAAAAAACAAATTCTGGAATTAAAAAAATATGTCAATGATATAGATTTTAATGAAGTGAGTAAAATTGAACGCCAAGTTCGACATGATGTTATGGCACACATCCTCGCTTACGGCAAAAAAGCAAAATCCGCCGCGCCAATTATTCACCTCGGCGCAACAAGCTGTTTTGTTACTGATAATGCTGATTTGCTCATTTACAGGGACGCTTTAAGATTAATTAGCGACCGGCTTATTGACGCAATAAGAACTCTGTCAAAATTTGTCCGTAAAGAAGCTGCGCGACCGGCTCTTGGTTACACCCATCTTCAACCGGCACAGCTTACAACAGTAGGCAAACGCGCCGCTCTCTGGCTGCAGGATTTGCAGCTTGATTACGAGCATCTTACTTTTGTGCTTAACCACTTAAAATTTAGAAGCATCAAAGGCGCAACGGGCTCTCAGGCAAGTTTTACGGAACTTTTTAAAGGTGACCACAAGAAAGTTAAGCAACTCGAGAAAAAAATTACAAAAATGTTCGGCTTTAAATCTTTTTACGCAGTTGGCGGACAAACTTATCCAAGAAAAGTTGACGCGGAAATCCTTGCCTCGTTAACGGGTATCGCTCTTTCCGTAAGTAAAATGACTAATGATATACGCTACCTGCAAAGCGTTCGCGAGCTTGAAGAACCTTTCGCAAAAAAACAAATCGGTTCTTCGGCTATGGCTTATAAAAGAAATCCAATGCGTTGCGAAAGAGCCGACTCTCTCGCACGGCTGGTGCTTTCACTTGCCACTTCGCCGCAAATGACTGCCGCAGCTCAGTTTCTTGAGCGTACATTAGATGACTCAGCAAATCGCCGTATAGCAATTCCTGAAGCTTTTCTCGCGACAGACGCGATTCTTTTAATTATTGAAAATATTGCCGATGGGCTTACTGTCTATCCTGAAATTATTGCTCAACGCGTAAACGAAAATCTTCCTTTTATTGCTACCGAAGCAATATTAATGCTTGCCGTTTCAAGAGGTAAAAGCAGACAGGATGTTCACGAAAGAATCCGAACTCACGCAATGACCGCAACACAAAAAATACGCAAAGGGCAGAAAAATAACCTTGTCGATCTTATGGCTAAAGACCCTGAAATCGGCCTTTCGCTTGAAGAAATTCAAAACGAACTCGATCCAACTCGATGCGTTGGACGCGCGCCGGAACAAACAAAAGAATATTTAAGTAATGACGTTGTGCCGCTTCTCCGCCGTTACCGTCGTTACTTTCCTGCCGATAAAGTTATAGTAAAATATTAGAATGTCGCGCCGTATTATGTTAAATTACAGGCGCTCGGAGGAAATTCAAATCAGATATTTGAATTTATTTTCCGGGTGTCAGAAGATTGATTAATTGAATATGTTCCGCGGAGCGACAGGAAATGTTCTTCTATAATTGAAAGTTGATGGTGGTTGAGTGGTTGAGTAGTGATCCGTGATCCGCGAACCATAAGTAATATGCAAATAAAATTGCCGTAACCGGCAACAATAAATTATTTTGTTACTGCAAAAGAATTTCCTTTGAACCTTAAAGGCACAAAGCGACTAACCTTAAAATTTAGAATTTTAATGAATCCACTCCATTACTTTGAAATAAATAATATCGGTGGTTGCGCAATGCCGCGATCAGCCAATGATATTCAATGGTTGAAAGATAAAGGAATTTCCGCAATTCTTACCTTAGTTGAAAGATCTTTACGCACGGATTGGTTAAACGATTTTATTTCACTTCATATCCCTGTTCAGGATTTCTGCCCTCCGACGATTGAGCAATTAAATCTTTGTGTTGATTTTCTGAAAGACTGCATTAAAGCAAATAAAAAACCTGTTGTTCATTGCATGATGGGTTATGGCAGAACGGGAACTATTCTTGCCGCTTATCTCATTTCGGAAGGAATGACCGCAAATAAAGCAATAGCGGAAGTCCGCAGAAAGCGTTCCGGAGCGATAGAAACTTTCGAACAAGAAGATATTTTATTCGCGTTTGAAGCAATGCTTTCGTCAGACATTTAAAAAAATGATAAAAACACATTCCAAATATTTATTTGACAGTAAATTCACCATTGCGGCTTTCTTCCTTATTGTTTGTGTGACCGTTATCGCTTTCCTGCCAAGTTTCAACAGTTCGTTCCATCTTGACGATTATGAACAGATAGTTAATGCAAATTTAAAAAATATTTCTCCTGTACAAATTATTAAAGCTTATCCTGCGACACGGTGGCTTGTTTTTTTTAGTTTTAAAGCTAATACTTCAATAAACGGATATAATGTTTTCGGCTTTCATCTTGTAAATTTTTTACTTCACCTTATTTCGGTATTTCTAATTTTTAAAATTACTGATTTTTTGTTTTTCTTTATTAGACGAAATAAACCGGTGGCTATGTCTTCTTTTTCACCAAAACTTGCCGCATTATTTGCTGCAGCTGTTTTTGCGGTTCATCCTCTTCAGTCCCAGCCTGTTATTTATATTACTCAACGGTTAATGTTAAGTGCCACACTTTGCTATTTATTGGCTCTATACAGCCTTGCACGCGGATATCTGCCCGGTAAATCAAAAGTTATAGGTTGGACAGGTGCTGTTATTGCTTTAATTTTTGGCGCATTATGTAAAGAAATAATAGTTACTTTACCTGTAATCTTAATTTTAATGACATGGATTTTTCTTCAGCCGCCTGACTTTAAATTATGGACAAAAAAGAACTGGATTATTGCTATTATTGTTTTTGCTTTAATTTTTATAATTCCGATTATTACTTTTATGAATATCATAAAATGGGATTTTAATCAGCTTAAACAAGCGTGGAACTCTATCGGAGGAGCATTACATATTAATACTCCGGGCCTTAACCGTTATACTTATGTTTTAACACAAACCAAAGTTTTATTAAAATATATCGGCCTTTTTTTATGGCCGGCAGGATTGCAAATTGATCCTGATATAAAACTTTGCGCGACATGGTACTCACCTGCTTTTCTTGCATCTTCCATCACAATTTTATTTTTACTTATAACATCCTGGCTTTTAAGAAAAACTGCTCCTTTAATATTGTGGGGCATCTTGTTCTATTTTATCGTTATGCTTCCGCAATCAAGTATTATTCCAACACCGGACCTTATGTTTGAGCACAGAGCTTATCTTGGTGTTGCGGGACTTATATGGGCATTTCTGGGAATTATATGTTTAATAACAAAATATGCGCATTTTAAGAACATTAAATTTTTTGTAAGAAGCTTTGCGGTAATTATTATTTTATTTCTCGCTTTCTTAACTTATAACCGCGCAAATGTCTGGAAAACTGAACTGTCGTTATGGGCGGATGCTTATAGCAAATCACCTGAAAAATCACGCGTTGTAAACAATTATGTTAATGCTTTATTGAATAATAATGATGAGTCAAACGCGGTAATTGTTCTCGAACAGAAATTGA